>NZ_JBHXRD010000031.1:0-96269 GCF_042717325.1 Streptomyces sp. NPDC058637
GTCCCGGACCCCGCCACGGGCGGCGGTTCTCCTCCGGTCAGCGCGTGGCGCCGACGACCAGCGAGGTGGAGTACGGGTCGTAGGAGTCGCCGAAGTCCTCGTCGCTGTCGGCGTTCGTGGCCGCCCAGATGATGAAGCCGAGGATCACCGATCCGAGGACCACACCGACGGAGCCGAGGATGATCCCGGCGATCGCCATGCCCCGGTTGGTGGCCTCACCGCGCTTGGCACGGCCGAGGCCGATGATGCCGAAGATCAGCGCGAGGATCCCGAGGATGATGTTGACCCCGTAGAGGCAGAAGCCGACCACCGCGACGATGCCGAGCACCATCGCGGCGGTCCCGAGGCCGTTCGCGGGTGCCGGACCGCCCCAGGCGGGCTGGCCGCCGTACCCGGGGTACCCCGGGTAGCCACCGTAGGGGGCCGCGGGCGGGGTGGGCGCCGGATAGCCGTACTGGCCGGCGGGCGGGGTGGGCGCCGGGTAGCCGTACTGGCCGGCGGGCGGCGCGATGGGGCCGGCGGGTCCGTTCGGCGTCATGGTGTGACCGGGGCCGTTCGGCTCGACGGGCGGCGGCGGTACGTCGGCCTGCGGCGGGCCGAACCCTCCGGCCGCACTCGGTATCGGTCCGCTGCCCGAGTCGGCGCTGGGCATGGACGTGACCGTCTGCTGGTCGTGCACGGTCGGCGGACGGGCCTCGGACTGCTTGCCGAGGTCCACCCTGCTGTCCGGCGGCGCCCACGGATCGCGTGGCGCGGCCCCGCCCCCGGGCTGCTGCGTGTTGTCTGACATGGGCCTCCCCCATCGTGGTCCCGCCATGCTACGGCCCGCCTGCGGGCCGCCGGGCCCCGCCTACGATGATCGGTGCGGCCGGTGTGCCCGGCCGATATCAGAGATCCGGGAGAATCCGATGAACGATCTGCACCCCTTCATCGCGGGGCTGCCGAAGGCCGAGCTCCACGTCCACCACGTCGGTTCCGCCTCGCCCCGCATCGTGGCCGAGCTCGCGGCTCACCACCCCGACTCCAAGGTCCCCACGGACCCGGAGGCGCTGGCGGACTTCTTCACCTTCACCGACTTCGGTCACTTCATCGACGTCTACCTCTCGGTCGTGGACCTGGTCCGCACCCCCGAGGACGTCCGGCTGCTGACGTTCGAGGTGGCCCGGGACATGGCGCGGCAGAACATCCGGTACGCGGAGCTGACCGTCACCCCGTTCAGCTCGACCCGCCGGGGCATCCCCGAGCAGGGGTTCATGGAGGCGATCGAGGACGCCCGCAAGGCCGCCGAGGCGGACCTGGGCGTCGTCCTGCGCTGGTGCTTCGACATCCCGGGCGAGGCCGGTCTCGAAGCCGCCGAGGAGACCACCCGGCTCGCGGTGGACCTGCGGCCCGAGGGGCTCGTCTCCTTCGGTCTCGGCGGACCCGAGATCGGGGTGGACCGCCCGCGGTTCAAGCCGTATTTCGACCGGGCGATCGCCGAGGGTCTGCACTCCGTCCCGCACGCCGGGGAGACCACGGGCCCGCAGACCGTCTGGGACGCGCTGACCGTGCTGCGTGCCGAGCGCATCGGCCACGGCACGAGCTCCGTCCAGGACCCGAGGCTGCTGGCCCATCTCGCCGAGCACCGCATCGCGCTGGAGGTGTGCCCGACGTCGAACATCGCCACCCGCGCCGTCGCCGACATCGAACAGCACCCGTTGAAGGAGATGGTGGAGGCGGGCGTCCTCGTCACGGTCAACAGCGACGACCCGCCCATGTTCGGTACCGACCTCAACAACGAGTACGCGGTGGCCGCGCGGCTGCTCGGCCTCGACGAGCGTGGTCTGGCCGGCCTCGCGAAGAACGCCGTCGAGGCGTCGTTCCTCGACGCGGCGGGGAAGCGGTCGCTGGCCGCCGAGATCGACACGTACACGACGAACTGGCTGGAGGCTCTCCCCGCCCGGTGACCCCGTGGTCACAATGGACCCATGGCCCTCACCGTCACCGCCGTGGCCCACCGCGGCGATCCGTACCGTGCCCGCGAGAACACGCTCCCCTCGATCCGGTCCGCCGTGGAGCGGGGGGCGGACGCGGTCGAGATCGACGTCCGCGTCACCCGTGACAAGGTGCCCGTCCTGCTCCACGACTCCACCCTGGAACGCCTGTGGGGCCATGACGTCCGCCTCGACCGGCTCGATCACCGGGAGCTGGTGGAGATGACCGGCGGCGGGGTCCCCACCTTGCGTGAGGCCCTGGCCGCCGCCGGTCCCCACCGGCTCATGATCGACCTGCCGGGCTCGACGGACGCGTCCGTACGGGCGGTCACGGGCGTGGTCCGCGAGTGCGGGGCGGGCGGGCGCGTGTACTACTGCGCGGACACGGAAGCGATGCTGCGGGTGCGCGCGGCGGACCCGTCCGCCGAGATCGCGCTGACCTGGACGACACTCGCCCCGCCCCGGCCGGTCCTGCTCGACGCGGTGCGGCCGCACTGGCTGAACTACCGGTTCGGACTGGTGAGCCGCGAGCTGACGGACCGTATCCACCGGGACGGTCTGCTGGTCTCCGCCTGGACGGCCGACACCGGGCGCACGATGCGCCGGCTGGTCGCGTACGGCGTCGACTCGATCACCACCAACCGGATCGACACCCTGCGCGCCCAGCTGGCCAAGTCGCCGTCCCGCGCCGCCTCTTGATCGGTCCGGCATCATGGGTGCCGCGTGACGCACCGGACCTGCACCAGAGGAGCAGACGTGACCGACCCCCGCACGGCACCCGCCCGAATCCGTTCCGACATCGCCCACAACGCCCGGGTGTGGAACTACTGGCTGGGCGGCCGGGACAACTACCCCGTGGACCGGGTGGTCGGCGACCGGGTCACCGGCATGTATCCCGGCATCGGCGAAGTGGCCCGCGCCGACCGCGCCTTCCTCGGCCGGGTGGTGCACCATCTGGCCGGGGACGTCGGCATCGGGCAGTTCCTGGACATAGGCACCGGTCTGCCGACCGCGGACAACACCCACGAGGTCGCCCAGCACACGGCGCCCGACGCCCGCGTCGTCTATGTCGACAACGACCCGACCGTGCTCGCGCACGCGCGCGCCCTGCTCACCAGTTCGCCCGAGGGAACCACCGAATACCTCGACGCGGACGCCCGCGACCCGGAACGCATCCTGCGGGCCGCGTCGCGGACCCTGGACCTGCGGCGCCCGGTAGCGGTGATGATGCTCGGCATCCTCAACTTCGTCCTGGACACGGACGAGGCGCGCTCCGTCGTGGACGGGCTGATGGGCGCGCTGCCGTCCGGCAGCCATCTGGTGCTCACCCACCCCACGCTGGAGCTGGGCGGCGAGGGGAACGAGGCCGCGATGAGCTTCTGGAACAAGAACGCCACCCCGCCGATCACCGCCCGCGGCCGGTCCGAGTTCGCCTCGTTCCTCGACGGCCTCGACCTCCTGGACCCGGGCATCGTGTCGTGCTCCCGCTGGCGCGCCGACGCCCGCACCGGAGGGCCCGAAGTCGCCCAGTTCGGGGCTGTGGCCCGGAAGCCCTGATGCGGATACCGGGCAGCCGGTGGCTTCCGCGCCGGGCGTGGGCCGTCGACGTGACCGTCGCACTTCTGGTGCAGGCCGCCGTCACCATGCCCGTTCGTGGTGCCCCGCTCGGCCGAACTGCCGGCGGCCACCTGGCCCTCGTAAGGCCTGACGACGCTGACCGTTCTGCCGCTGGTGGCCCGTCGGCGCGCCCCGGTCTCCGTGCTGCTCCTGGTGCTCGCGGCCGGCGCCCTGTACAGGTTCTCCGTCGACGGCCCCGGACAGCCCCTGCCGTACACCGGGCTGGTGGCCTTCTACACCGTGGCCGAGCTGTCCTCGCCGCGGCGGCGGGCGGCGGTGGCTGCGCTGGTCGGGAGGAGACCCACCGGATCGAGGCGGAGCAGGCCGCAGCGCGCGAACGGGCCCGGATCGCCCGGGAGATGCACGACATCCTCTCCCACGCCGTGAGCCTGATGACCGTGCGGGCGGAGGCCGGCCCGGTCGCGGTGCGTACGGCACCGGAGCGGGCGGAGGCCGCGTTCGACGCCATCTCGGAGACCGGCCGGGACGCGAACGGGTGGCCGCTACGGGTACAACTCGCTGGTGGCGGCCACCCGTGATCTGTCCCGGACGCTCGTGTACAGCGTCAACTCGACGAACGCGAAGGGCCAGGACATGAACGCCGCGGCGATGGACATCGTCGTGGCGGCCTTCGGCGCCCCGTCCGCCGGCTGAGCCACCGGCGGTGACCGCCGGTCCGGGCGCCGGTCGGATGGGTCAGGCCGGCACCGGGGCGTCGTGCCGCGGCGCCTCCCGCACCGATTCCAGTCGCTTGATCATGCGGTGGACGAGCAACAGCGGGATGACGCCGAAGACCCCGAAGGACATGTCGATGACGGTCCACCAGAAGGGGATGTCCCGGATCGGCCCGCAGATGAGGGCCAGCGGGATGATCCCGGCGCAGGCGATCATGCCGAATTCGATGACCCAGATGTTGCGGACCGGATCGCGGTAGGGGCCGTAGAAGGCGACGGCGATGACCAGGTGGGCGAAGGCCAGCCAGTCGGTGCCGTAGAGCACGAAGGGGTAGCTCGCGTCGGCCTCGTCGAGACCGGTCCGGACCCTGGTGATCCATTCCATCAGGGCCGGGAAGTGCTCGGGGACGGGCGAGGCGGAGGACTGCAACAGGCCTTCCGCCCAACGGAGTTCGTGCACCAGTGGGAAGGCGGTCAGACCGCTCAGCACCAGGCAGACGATGAAGACGACCAACCACACGCGTATGCGCCGCAAGAGGGCTCGCTCGCTCATGTCAGCAGCGTACGCCCATCATGAACACGTTCAAAAGCAGGGGTGGGCATCGTGCCGACGGCCTGCCGGGGACACCCGCGGCCGGCCGTCGGCGCATCGCGTCGTCCGGGGAGGGAGTGGGTCCTCGGCAAGCGCGGCGGTCTCCTCGTCCTCCGAGGAGGGCCAGGACCTCCCGGGCCACCGGGACCGGGCAGCAGGGAAGGGGCAGCACGGAAGGGCAGCAGGGAACGACGGACATGAGGTGGCCGGAATCGAGCGCACTCGCGCAGGGTGCCGGTCCGGCGCGGCGCCGGACGACGGACCGGCCGACCGGCGGAACCGGCCCCGGCCCGCACATCCTGTCCGTGACGCCGAACGCGCCGGAGGAGAACCCGCCGGGAACGCGGACGGCCCCGGGCCTGAGCCCGGGGCCGTCCGTACACCGCGTGCCGGTCAGCCGTCCAGCGACGTCATGACGTGCTTGATCCGGGTGTAGTCCTCGAAGCCGTACGCCGAGAGGTCCTTGCCGTAGCCGGACCTCTTGAAGCCGCCGTGCGGCATCTCGGCGGCGAGCGGGATGTGGGTGTTGATCCACACACAGCCGAAGTCGAGGTTCTTGGACATCCGCATCGCGCGGGCGTGGTCCTTGGTCCACACCGAGGAGGCCAGCGCGTACTCGACGCCGTTGGCGTACGCGAGCGCCTGGGCCTCGTCCGTGAAGGACTGGACGGTGATGACGGGCCCGAAGACCTCGTGCTGGACGATCTCGTCGTCCTGCCGGAGGCCGGAGACGACGGTCGGGGCGTAGAAGTACCCCTTGTCGCCGACCCGGTGGCCGCCCGCCTCGACCTTGGCGTGCGCGGGGAGCCGCTCGATGAACCCGCTGACCTGCGCCAGCTGGTTGGCGTTGTTGAGCGGGCCGTACAGCACGTCCTCGTCGTCCGGCAGGCCGGTCTTCGTGTCGGCCGCCGCCTTGGCGAGCGCCGTGACGAACTCGTCGTGGATGGACTCGTGGACCAGGACGCGGGTCGCGGCCGTACAGTCCTGGCCCGCGTTGAAGTAGCCGGCGACGGAGATGCCCTCGACGGCCTTGGCGATGTCGGTGTCCTCGAACACGACGACGGGCGCCTTGCCCCCGAGCTCCAGGTGGACCCGCTTGACGTCCTTGGCGGCGGACTCGGCGACCTGCATGCCGGCCCGCACCGAGCCGGTGATGGAGGCCATCGCCGGGGTCGGGTGCTCGACCATCGCGCGGCCGGTCTCCCGGTCGCCGCAGAGGACGTTGAAGACGCCCTTGGGCAGGATCTGCCCGATGATCTCGGCGATCAGCACGGTCGACGCCGGTGTGGTGTCGGACGGCTTGATGACGACGGTGTTGCCCGCGGCGAGCGCCGGGGCGAACTTCCAGACGGCCATCATCATCGGGTAGTTCCACGGGGCTACCTGGGCGCAGACGCCCACCGGCTCGCGGCGCACGATCGAGGTCAGGTTCTCCATGTACTCACCGGCCGAGCGGCCTTCGAGCAGCCGGGCGGCGCCCGCGAAGAAGCGGATCTGGTCCACCATGGGCGGGATCTCTTCGGTGCGGGTGAGCTCCAGCGGCTTGCCGGTGTTCTCCGACTCGGCCGCGATGAGGTCCTCGGCCCGCTCCTCGAAGGCGTCCGCGATCTTCAGCAGTGCCTTCTGGCGCTCGGCGGGCGTCGCGTCGCGCCAGGCCGGGAACGCGGCCGCGGCGGCGTCCATGGCGGCATCGACGTCGGCCTGCCCGGAGAGCGGCGAGGTCGCGTAGACCTCCTCCGTCACCGGGTTGACCACGTCGATGGTCCGCCCGTCCGCGGCGTCCCGGAACTCTCCGTTGATGTAGTTGCGCAGACGGCGCACCTCGGTGGTCACAACCACCCCTCCTGTCGGCTGTCCGATGGGTGAGACATCCACCCTAGACGCTCCGGTGACGCTTTCGACATACCCACCCGCCGCGAACTTCGGATTCAGTGACATCAAGGCACCCAGACAACGAATTTCATCGATTCAGGCTTGCCAGACAGACGAGTCGCGGTGCAGAGTGGGTCTGTGGCCAGTCGTAGCGCAGACTCCAGGACCGGGAACGGATCGTCACCGACGGTCGATGCCGTCTCCCTCGCGATCATCGAGCAGCTCCAGGAGGACGGCCGTCGGCCGTACGCCGCGATAGGCAAGGCGGTGGGCCTGTCCGAGGCGGCGGTGCGCCAGCGCGTGCAGAAGCTGCTCGACCAGGGCGTGATGCAGATCGTCGCCGTCACGGATCCGCTGACGGTGGGGTTCCGGCGTCAGGCGATGGTCGGCGTCAACGTCGAGGGCGATGTCGACCCCGTCGCCGAGGCCCTGTCGGCGATGACCGAGTGCGAGTACGTGGTGATGACCGCGGGCTCCTTCGATCTCATGGTGGAGATCGTCTGCGAGGACGACGACCACCTGCTGGAGACGATCAACAAACGCATCCGGGCCATACCCGGTGTGCGCTCCACCGAAAGCTTCGTCTACCTCAAGCTCAAGAAGCAGACCTATATGTGGGGAACCCGATAGCCGTGAGCAAGGACCTCAGCCGGACCGCGTACGACCACCTGTGGATGCACTTCACCCGCATGTCGGACTACGAGAACGCGCCCGTTCCCACCATCGTGCGTGGCGAGGGCACCTACATCTACGACGACAAGGGCAAGCGCTACCTGGACGGCCTCTCCGGCCTGTTCGTCGTCAACGCCGGACACGGCCGCCACGAGCTCGCCGAGGCGGCGTACAAGCAGGCGCAGGAGCTGGCCTTCTTCCCGATCTGGTCGTACGCCCACCCCAAGGCCGTCGAACTCGCCGAGCGGCTCGCCGACTACGCTCCGGGCGACCTCAACAAGGTCTTCTTCACCACGGGCGGCGGCGAGGCCGTGGAGACGGCCTGGAAGCTCGCCAAGCAGTACTTCAAGCTCAAGGGCAAGCCGACCAAGTACAAGGTCATCTCGCGTGCGGTCGCCTACCACGGCACCCCGCAGGGCGCCCTGTCCATCACCGGACTGCCGGCGCTCAAGGCCCCGTTCGAGCCGCTGGTGCCCGGCGCGCACAAGGTGCCGAACACCAACATCTACCGCGCGCCGCTCTTCGGCGACGACCCGGAGGCCTTCGGCCGCTGGGCCGCCGACCAGATCGAGCAGGAGATCCTCTTCGAGGGCGCGGACACCGTCGCCGCCGTCTTCCTGGAGCCCGTGCAGAACGCCGGCGGCTGCTTCCCGCCGCCGCCCGGATACTTCCAGCGGGTGCGCGAGATCTGCGACCGGCACGATGTGCTGCTCGTGTCCGACGAGGTCATCTGCGCCTTCGGCCGGCTGGGCACGATGTTCGCGTGCGACAAGTTCGGCTACGTACCGGACATGATCACCTGCGCCAAGGGCATGACGTCGGGCTACTCCCCCATCGGCGCCTGCATCATCTCCGACCGGCTGGCCGAGCCGTTCTACGAGGGCGGCAACACGTTCCTGCACGGCTACACCTTCGGCGGCCACCCGGTCTCCGCCGCGGTCGGTCTCGCCAACCTCGACATCTTCGAGCGCGAGGGTCTCAACCAGCACGTCCTGGACAACGAGAACGCCTTCCTGACCACGCTGCGGAAGCTGCACGACCTGCCGATCGTCGGTGACGTCCGCGGCAACGGCTTCTTCTACGGCATCGAGCTGGTGAAGGACAAGGCGACCAAGGAGACCTTCACCGACGAGGAGACCGAGCGCGTCCTGTACGGCTTCCTCTCCAAGGCGCTGTACGAGAACGGTCTGTACTGCCGGGCCGACGACCGCGGTGACCCGGTCGTCCAGCTCGCCCCGCCGCTGATCTCCGACCAGTCGACCTTCGACGAGATCGAGGGCATTCTGCGGGCCGTCCTGACGGAGGCCTGGACGAAGCTCTGACCGACGCCCCGGCCACCGGCGGCACCGCTTCCGGCAGTCATTTCATACGGTCCACGCGGCCCGGATCCACCCGTTCGAGTGAGAAGGGGTGGATCCGGGCCGCGTGCTGTCCCGACACCCCGGTCCGACTCCCTAGCGTGCCGAGTGACCGATCGGCCCTGTCTTGGTTCCCCCGTTCGGGGGACGGGAAATCTGATCTGAACCGAGGTGTACGCCATGGTGGCCCCGCCGGACAACGACGTGATCTGGGCTCGTTCCCTGCACCACTCCCACAACGGATCCCCGGGGCTCGGTGGTGTCTCCCTCGGGGTCCGCGACGGCGAGGTCCTCGCCGTGACCGGTCCGCGCGGGAGCGGCAAGACGACGCTGCTGCACTGCCTCTCCGGCCAGTTGGTGCCGCAGCAGGGCGAGGTCTGGTTCAACAGCGTCCCCGTGCACACCATGGGCCCGCGGCTGCGCGAACAGCTGCGCCGCGACCGGTTCGCCTGGATCGCCGCCGAACCCCAGCTCGTACCGGAGCTGACCACCTGGGAGAACGCGGCCCTGCCCCTGCTGCTGCGGGGCGTCTCGCACCGGGCGGCGAAGAAGGCGGCGACGGAGTGGCTGGAGCGCCTGGACATCGGCGCCCTGGCCAGGAAACGGCCGCACACCCTGCTCCAGGCACAGCGGCAGCGGGTCTCCGTGGCCCGTGCGCTGACCGCCGCGCCCACCGTGCTCTTCGCGGACGAGCCCACGGCGACGCTGCACCGGGCGGAACGCTCACAGCTGCTGCGCACCCTCACCACGGCGGCCCGGTCCCACGGCATCACGGTCGTGCTCGCCACCCATGACGCGGAGGTCGCCACCCTCGCCGACCGTGCGGTCTCGCTGCTCGACGGCCGCCAGGTCACCACCGTCGCCCTGCCCGCCGTGTCCGATCCGGAGGGCCGGTCGGCGTGCTCGCTCTCCGTCTGACCCGCGGATCCCGTCCAGTGGTCCTGATGCGGCGGCTGCTCCTCGCCGCGGCGTCGGCCGGCGTCGGATTCCTGCTGCTGTGCACCCTGGGATACGCCTCCGGGCACCCGGCGCACACCTCCGGTTCCGTCCTGCGGCTGCTCTGGTGCGCCGTGCCGCTGGCCGCGACCGTCCAGTTCGCGGTCGCGGTCGCGCGCACGGACCCGAGTACCCGCCCGCGTCCCGGCCTCTTCGCCGCCGGGCTCGGGCCGGTCCGGCTGACCGTGCTCGCGGCGGTCTCCACGGCGGTGTCCACCACGCTGGGTTCGATGGTGGCGCTGCTCTTCTTCCTCCACCTGCGGGGCGATCTGACGGGGCTGCCGTTCGACGGCGGCGCGGCCGAATTCCTGGGCGCGGGAACCCCGTTGCCACTGGCCGCGGCGCTCACGCTGCTGGCCCTCGTGCCCCTGGTCTCCGCGGCGGCCAGCGGACTCGCCCTGCGCTCCAGGCCGGCCGCGCCGTCCGAGGCCCAGGAGACCGAGGACCTGCTCGCCCCGGCGCCCGCGCCGACGGGGCTGCCGTGGGGCGTGGCGCTCACCGCCGCCGGCCTGGCGGTCGAGGCGTACACGAACCGCGGCTCGGCGGGCAGCCCCTTCCCGCTGCCCGGCCGGCTCGACTCCACCCCGGCGAGCGTGCTGGCCGGCTGGACCCTCACCGCGATCGGCCTGGCCATGGCGGGTCCGGGCCTCACCCACCTGTGCGGGCGGCTGCTCCAGGCCGTGCGCCCCGGGGCCGTACGGCTGCTGGCGGGCCGGGTCCTGATGGACGAGGCGTCCCGGATCGGACGGCCGCTCGGGGTCGTCTGCGCTGTGGTGTCCGGGGTGATCGCGGCCTCGGTGCTGTACACGGGTGGCCCGCGTCCCTTCGGCCCCCTCACCGCGCTCGGCGCCGTACTCGTCCTGGGCTGCACCCTGGCGACGCTCCTGACCTCGGCCCTGGAGGCGAAGCAG
Organism: Streptomyces sp. NPDC058637; assembly: GCF_042717325.1. Lineage (NCBI taxonomy): Bacteria > Bacillati > Actinomycetota > Actinomycetes > Kitasatosporales > Streptomycetaceae > Streptomyces > Streptomyces sp. NPDC058637. Next base: position 10,666 of record NZ_JBHXRD010000031.1, read on the forward strand.
GCCCGGGCCCGTACGGCCGAGACCCTGCTGCGGATGGGCGCTCCGGCCTCCGCCCTGCGCACCGCGACCGCCCTGCGCGCGGCGGTGCTGCTGGTCGTGTTCGCCCCGCTGACCTGGGTGATCGCGGAGCTCGCGGCGCTGCCGCTGACGGGGTGACGGCCCTGTCGGCCGATCCGTAGCATGGCGGCGTGGAGAACCCGGACCAGAACACCTACGCACCCGGCGTCGAGATCGAGACGCTCGCCGCATTCGACCTGGCCGTCGCCGCGGGGGCCCTGACAGATCATCGGGTCCAGTCCGTCGACCTGACGGACCGCGGCGCGGCGCTGCTGGCGACCGACACCCGGGGCGCGGTCTTCCTCGGCTGCCGGATGGATTCCGGCGCGGAGGCGAAGATACGGGCGGACGGTGCCTTCGTCTTCCCGCCCGTGCCCGGGCTGCCCTTCGACCCGTACCGCGGTCTGCTCTACACCCCCGACGCGCTGTACGAGGGTCTCGCGGACGGTGGTTACGAGGTGACGCCGGACGCGCACGCGTACCGCTGGTTCCAGCGGACGAAGTCCGACGGTGACGTCTTCTCCTCGATGCTGCGGGCGCTCCACGACGACGCGGTGTCCGACGCCCTGGACGAACACCTCACCGGCGCGCGGGTGGTGGGCGTCATGGGCGGCCACGCGATGGCGCGCGGCACCGAGGCGTACCGGGAGGCCGCCGTGCTGGGCAGGGCACTGGCCCGCAGCGGGCTGACCGTGGCGACGGGCGGTGGGCCCGGGGCCATGGAGGCCGCCAACCTGGGTGCCTACGCGGCGCCGCACTCCGACGCGATGCTGGTCAAGGCGTGCGAGCTGCTGGCCCCGGTACCGTCGTTCGACCCGTCGGTGACCGACTGGGCGACGGCGGCCTTCGCCGTCCGGGAGCGCTGGCCCGCCGGGGGTTCCTCGGTCGCGATCCCCACGTGGTTCTACGGCCACGAGCCGCCGAACGCGTTCGCCGACCACATCGCCAAGTACTTCGCGAACGCCCTGCGCGAGGACGGGCTGCTGGCCCGCTCGACCGCGGGTGTGATCTTCCTGCCCGGCGCGGCCGGGACCGTGCAGGAGATCTTCGACAACACGACGCCGAACTACTACGAGTCGCGTTCGGCACCCACGCCGATGGTGCTGGTGGGCCGCGCCCACTGGACGGAGAAGCTGCCGGCCTGGCCGCTGCTGAGCGCGCTGGCGGCGGGGCGGGCGATGGAGTCACGCATCGCACTGGTCGACACGGTCGACGAGGCCCCGGAGGCGCTCGCCCGGCTGACCGGCTGACGCGTCGGCCCGCCGCTGACCTGCTGACCTGTGGAGCCCTTTCACCCGCTGAGGCTGCCGTCCCGCTGACGGTGTGGATCAGTGCGGGGAGGCCGGGGGCAGGACCACGGTCTCCGCCGCGTCGAACGTCACGCCGATCACGGCGCCCTCGTCCGGCGTGTCCCGCAGCCCGCACTCCGCCTCCAGCGCCGGCCCGTCGCCGGGGTGCAGCGTCACGGCGACGTGGTGGCCCCGGAAGGTGCGCGGGCCCACGGTGCAGCGCAGCCCGGCCTCCGGCCCGCCGATCCGTACCCCGGCGGGCCGGACGAGCAGCTCGCACCGGCCGGTGGGCGAACCGTCCGGCACCGGCACCCTGCCCCAGACGGTGTCCGCGGAGGCGCCCGTCACCGTCGCCTCCACCACGTTGTCGAAGCCGAGAAAACGGGCGACGAACGCGGACGCGGGCCGCTGCCAGACCTCCAGCGGGGTGCCCACCTGGGCGATCCGGCCGTCCCGCATGACCACCACCCGGTCGGCCAGGGCGAAGGCCTCGCCCTGGTCGTGGGTGACGGCGAGCACCGTCGTGCCCAGCCGGCCGAAGAGGGTGCGGAGTTCGACGACGAGGCGTTCGCGCAGGCTGCGGTCCAGCTGCCCCAGCGGCTCGTCCAGCATCAGCAGTTTCGGACGGGGCGCCAGCGCGCGGGCGAGGGCCACGCGCTGCTGCTCGCCGCCTGACAGGGCGGCGACGGCCCGGCGACCGGCGCCGGGCAGGCCGACCAAGTCGAGGAGTTCGTCGGCCCTGCGGTCGCCCTCCGCGCGGGAGACCCCGTGCATCCGCAGCCCGAAGGCGACGTTCGCCCCGGCGTCCCGGTGCGGGAACAGCTGGTGGTCCTGGAACATCAGGCCGAGCCCGCGCCGGTGCACGGGCACCGAGGCCTGGTCCGCGCCGTCCAGCAGCACCCGTCCGCCGTCCAGCCGTTGCAGCCCGGCGACGACCCGCAGCAGCGTCGACTTGCCGCTGCCGCTCGGCCCCAGGACACAGACGATCTCGTGGTCGGCGACATCCAGGTCCACGGCGTCCAGTGCGGTCCGCTCCCCGAAACGGACCGTGGCCGAATCCAGTGCCAGCATCTCTAGAACTCCCCGGATCGGTCGGTGCGGATACGTTCGAGCAGGAGCAGCGACACCGCGCAGACGAGCATCAGGATCGTGCTGAGGGCCATCGCCTGCCCGTAGCTGAGCTCGCCGGACCGCCCCAGCAGCCTCGCCACCGCGACCGGCAGGGTCGGGTTGTCGGGGCGTGCGATGAACACCGTCGCCCCGAACTCGCCGAGCGACACGGCGAACGCGAACCCGGCGGCCACCAGCAGTGCCCGGCGCACCAGCGGCAGGTCGACCTCGCGCCAGGCCCGCAGCGGTGAGGCGCCGAGCACCGCCGCCGCCTCCCGCAGCCGGCCGTCGACCGCCCGCAGGACGGGCAGCATGGTGCGTACGACGAAGGGGACGCCCACGAGCGCCTGGGCGAGCGGTACGAGGATCCAGGACGTACGCAGGTCGAAGGGCGGTTCGTCGAGCGTGATCAGGAAGCCGAAGCCGACGGTGACCGCGGACACCCCGAGCGGCAGCATCAGCAGCGCGTCGAAGCCGCGCACCAGCGGTCCCGCCCGCCGGGTCAGGGCAGCCGCGGCCAGGCCGCCGATCACCAGGGCGATGACGGTCGCGACCAGCGCGTACCGCAACGAGTTCCCGATGGCTTCGAGCGGCGGGACCAGGAAGGTGGAGCCGCTCGCGTCGGCGGACTGCAGGGCGCGGTAGAAACCGAAGCCGTAGCCGCCGGAGGTGTCCAGGGAGCGTTCCACCAGCACGCCGAGCGGCACCACGATCAGCAACAGGATCGTCAGCAGCACCCCGCCGAGCAGCGCGCGCTGCCCGAATCCGCGCGGCGGGCGGGCGGTCTGCGCCGGGTCGACCAGCTTCAGCGCCGTCTCCCTGCGCCGCACGGTCCAGGCGTGCACGGCGAGGATCCCGCCGACCGCGGCGAACTGCACCAGGGTCAGCACGGCGGCCGTCGGCAGGTCGAGCAGTTGCGCGGTCTGCCGGTAGATCTCCACCTCCAGCGTGGAGTACGCGGGACCGCCGAGGATCTGGACGACTCCGAAGGAGGTGAACGTGAAGAGGAAGACCACCAGGGCCGCGGCGGCCACGGCCGGAGCCAGCGCGGGCAGCGTCACCCGCCGCCACGCGGCGAGACGTCCGGCGCCGAGTACCCGGGCGGCCTCCTCCTGGCGGGGGTCGAGCTGCGACCACAGACCGCCCACGGTCCGTACGACGACCGCGTAGTTGAAGAACACGTGGGCGAGCAGGATCGCCCAGACCGTGGTGTCGAGCCGCACGCCCCACAGCTCGTCGAGGAATCCGCCGCGCCCCAGCACCGCCAGGAAGGCCGTGCCGACGACGACGGTCGGCAGGACGAACGGCACGGTCACGACGGCGCGCAGCAGGTTCTTGCCCGGGAAGTCGAACCGGGCGAAGACGTAGGCGCCCGGCAGCGCGATCAGCAGGGTGAGCGCGGTCGAGGCGAGTGCCTGCCAGGTCGTGAACCAGAGGACACCGAGGATGTCCGGCCGGCTCAGCACCTCGCCGATCCGGCCGAACTGCCAGACGCCGTCCGTCCTGAGCCCCCGGCCGACGATCGCGACGACGGGGTAGGCGAAGAACAGCGCGAAGAACGCGACGGGCACGGCCATCAGGCCGAACCGCACCGCGTTCCCCCCGCGCGGGGGACGCGCGACTACTTCACGACGAGCGAGGACCATGACTGGACCCACTGCTCACGGTTCTTGGCGATCTTCTCCGGGGCCACCGTCGTCGGCTCGTCGACGGTCTCACCGAACTTCGTGAAGAGCTCCGGCAGCTTCGCGTCCTTCGCGACCGGGTTCACGAACATGTTCAGCGGCATGTCCTCCTGGAAGCGCTTGCCGATCAGGAAGTCCAGCAGCGCCTTGCCTCCGGCCTCGTTCTTCGCACCGTCCAGCAGGCCCGCGAACTCGATCTGGCGGAAGCAGGTTCCGGTAGCCACTCCGGTGGGTGCCTCGGTGGGCTGCGGCTCGGCGTACAGCACCTCGACGGGCGGGCTGGAGGCGTAGGAGACGACGAGCGGCCGGTCGGCCTTGGTCTTCCTGCCCCCCGCGGAGCCGGAGAACTCCTCGTTGTACGCCTGCTCCCAGCCGTCGACGACCTTGACCCCGTTGTCCTTCAGCTTCTTCCAGTAGTCCTGGTAGCCGGTCTCGCCGTAGGTGGCGACCGTGCCCAGGAGGAAGCCGAGGCCGGGCGAGGAGGTCGCGGCGTTCTCGGTGACGAGGAGGTTCTTGTAGGCGGGCTTCAGCAGGTCGTCGAAGGACTGTGGCGGGTCGAGCTTCTTGTCCGCGAAGTACTTCTTGTCGTAGTTGACGCAGATGTCACCGGTGTCGACGGGCGTGACGCGGTGCTCGGCGGAGTCGAGCTGGGTGTCCGCCGCGACCCGGTCGAGGCCCTTCGCCTCGTACGGCGTGAACAGGCCGTTGTCCAGCGCGCGGGAGAGCAGCGTGTTGTCGACGCCGAAGAACACGTCGCCGCGCGGGGAGCCCTTGGTCAGGATCTCCTGGTTGAGCGCGGCGCCGGCGTCACCGCTCTTCAGCACCTTGACCTCGTAACCGGTCTCCTTCGTGAACGCCTCCAGGACGGCTTTCGAAGCGCTGAAGGAATCGTGGCTGACCAGGGTGACGGTCTTGGAGTCCGCGGAGCTTGAGGCGTCGCCGTCGGTGCCGCCGCAGCCGGCGAGCACGGTGACGCCCAGCGCGGCGGCGAGCGCCGTCGCGGCGTACTTCGTGGTGGTGTTCATGTGATTCCTCCTGGAGTTGACCAGGAAGAGACGCGGCCCCGACCGCCCCGTGAGCGGGCAGGGCGCAACAGCTTGAGTAATGTCCGAACTTCCTACCCGGAATGACCCGGGCGAGGTTCAGAGGGTCTGCGGCCGACCTGTCCTCGGTGCCGCACTCTCAGCGCTGTGGCGCTCCCCTGTCGGAATATGAAGTTGATTTTCGGACCAGGCTACACCGGCCGATTCCGGCTGGTGAACCAGCCGTACCGGTGCGACGCGCCCTGTGTACCGGCGCGGCGCGACGCTCTCCGGAGGCCCGGCCGACCGGGCTCGCCCGGCCGGTACGGCCCGGGCTCGCCGGGCCGTACCGGGTCTCAGCGCTCGGAGGCGGCGAGCTGTCCGCAGGCTCCGTCGATCTCCTGGCCACGGGTGTCCCGGACCGTGACCGGCACACCGTGGGCGGCGATCGCGTCGACGAACGCCTTCTCGTCCTCGGGCCGCGAAGCGGTCCACTTGGAGCCGGGCGTGGGGTTCAGCGGGATCAGGTTGACGTGGACCCGCTTGCCCTTGAGCAGCCGTCCGAGCCGGTCGCCCCGCCACGCCTGGTCGTTGATGTCCCGGATCAGCGCGTACTCGATGGAGATGCGCCGGCCGGACTTGTCCGCGTACTCCCACGCCGCGTCCAGGACCTCCCGGACGTTCCAGCGGGTGTTCACGGGGACGAGGGTGTCACGCAGCTCGTCGTCCGGGGCGTGCAGCGAGACGGCGAGGCGGCACTTGAAGCCCTCGTCGGCGAATCGCAGCATGGCCGGCACCAGGCCCACCGTGGAGACGGTGATCCCGCGCTGCGAGAGTCCGATGCCGTCCGGCTCCGGGTCCGTCAGCCGTCGGATCGCCCCGACCACCCGCTTGTAGTTGGCCAGGGGCTCGCCCATGCCCATGAAGACGATGTTGGACAGCCGCGCGGGTCCGCCCGGAACCTCGCCGTCGCGCAGCGCCCGCATCCCGTCCACGATCTGGTGCACGATCTCGGCGGTGGACAGATTGCGGTCGAGGCCGGCCTGCCCGGTCGCGCAGAACGGGCAGTTCATCCCGCACCCTGCCTGCGACGAGATGCACATCGTCACCCGGTCCGGATAGCGCATGAGGACGGACTCGACGAGCGTCCCGTCGTGCAGCTTCCAGAGCGTCTTACGGGTGGTGTCGTCGTCGCAGCTGATGTGGCGCACCACGGACATCAGGTCCGGGAACAGCGCCTCGGCGAGCTTCTCCCGCGACCCGGCCGGGATGTTGTTCCACTCGGCCGGGTCGTGCGCGTACCGCGCGAAGTAGTGCTGCGACAGCTGCTTGGCGCGGAAGGGCTTCTCGCCGGTCGCGGCGACTGCTTCCTTGCGCTCGTCGGGGGTGAGGTCGGCGAGGTGCCGCGGCGGCTGCTTGGCTCCGCGGGGCGCGACAAACTGGAGTTCTCCGGGCTTAGGCATGGTTCTTCCAGTGTCGCAGACATACGAGTAAGGGCCCGCCGCCCTGTGGACAACGGACCCTCAACCGAAAGAACCGCAGGTCAGGCGGCGTGTGTACGGAGCCTGATCAGCTGGATCCGACGAACAGCACCAGCAGCAGCCAGACGACCGGCGCGGTCGGCAGCAGCGAGTCGAGCCGGTCCATGATGCCGCCGTGACCCGGCAGGAGCGTGCCCATGTCCTTGATGCCGAGGTCCCGCTTGATCATGGACTCGCCCAGGTCGCCGAGCGTGGCGCTGGCCGCCACGGCGAAACCCAGCAGGAGCCCCTGCCACCATCTGCCGTCGTCGATCAGGAACTGCGTGCAGAGCGCGCCGGCGACCATCGCGAAGCCGATCGCGCCGAACAGGCCCTCGCGGGTCTTCCCGGGACTGATCCGCGGTGCCAGCTTGTGCGTGCCGAAGCGCCAGCCGACGGCGTACGCGCCGGTGTCGGCGACCACCGTGAGCAGCAGGAAGGTCAGCACCCGCCACGGACCGTCGTCCGCGGTGAGCATCATGCTGACGAACGTCGCCAGGAACGGCACGTAGAACACGGCGAAGACACCGGCCGTGACGTCCTTGAGGTAACCCTGCGGAGGCTCCGTCATCCGCCAGACGAGGACCGCGAGCGCCGTGAGCGCCATGGCGACCCACGCACCCTCCGCGCCCCGCACGTAGCCGGCGACCACCATGGCGGCGCCACCGACGGCGAGCGGCACGAGAGGGGCGTTGATCCCCTTGCGCTCCTTGAGACGGGAGGTGAGCTCCCAGAGCCCCACCACCACCGCGAGCACGACGACACCGACGAAGACGGCCTTGACGATGAAGAGCGATCCGGCGACGACCGCGCCGAGCCCGAGGCCGACCCCTATGGCAGCACGCAGATCACGCCCCGCGCGCTTCTTATGCGGCGGGGGTGACGGCAACGGGGCGGACATGGGCTCCTGCGGCTTCTCGTCACGGAACAGGGGGCCGCCGACACGCGCGGCGGCGTCCCCGTTCCGGTCGTCGCGGTCGTCAGCGTCTCTACCTGCGTCGGGAACGTCCGGCACGATGGGCATGGGCCGAGTCTGCTGGGCGCCGTGCACATCGTATGCAGGACCCGCCGAAGCGGCCCCCATCTCGGGCGCACCCCAGTAACCGGCTCCCTGCGGGGCGCCCCAGGAGGAGTCGTTCATCAGACCTCGAGCAGCTCGGCTTCCTTGTGCTTGAGCAGCTCGTCCACCTGTGCGACGTACTTCGCGGTGGTGTCGTCGAGCTCCTTCTCCGCACGACGGACCTCGTCCTCGCCGGACTCCTTGTCCTTGACGAGCTTGTCGAGCGTCTCCTTGGCCTTGCGGCGGATCGCCCGGATCGAGATCTTGGAGTCCTCGGCCTTGGTCCTGGCGACCTTGATGTACTCCTTGCGGCGGTCCTGGGTGAGCTCCGGGAACGTCACTCGGATGATGTTGCCGTCGTTGCTCGGGTTGACGCCGAGGTCGGAGTCGCGGATCGCCTGCTCGATGTTGCGCAGCGCGGTCTTGTCGAACGGGGTCACCACGGCCATCCGCGGCTCGGGAACCGAGAACGAGGCCAGCTGGTTGATCGGGGTCAGCGCGCCGTAGTAGTCGGCGACGATCTTGTTGAACATCGCCGGGTGCGCACGGCCGGTACGGATCGCGGCAAAGTCCTCTTTGGCGACCACGACGGTCTTCTCCATCTTCTCCTCGGCCTCGAGGAGGATTTCTTCGATCACCACGTGCTCCTGCGTGTCTTGAGTGGACCCGGCGTCGTCGGGCCCTGCGGATCCTGCGTCGCGTCCTCACCTGCACGGTGTCCGACCGGCAGGCCGTTGTCCATCCTTCAGGGCCGTCAGGCCCGGGTGCTCCGGTCGCTCACGAGCGTGCCGATCTTCTCACCCTTGACCGCGCGGGCGATATTGCCCTCGGTGGTCAGCTCGAAGACGAGGATCGGGAGCTGGTTGTCGCGGCAGAGCGTGATCGCGGTGGCGTCGGCGACCTTGAGGTCGCGGGCGATGACCTCGCCGTACTCCAGTGCGTCGAACTTCACCGCGCCGGGGTTGGTCCTCGGGTCGGAGTCGTAGACCCCGTCCACCCCGTTCTTGCCCATCAGGAGCGCCTCGGCGTCGATCTCCAGGGCGCGCTGGGCGGCCGTCGTGTCGGTGGAGAAGTACGGCATCCCCATACCGGCACCGAAGATCACGACACGCCCCTTCTCCATGTGCCGTACGGCACGGAGCGGGATGTAGGGCTCCGCGACCTGACCCATGGTGATGGCGGTCTGGACGCGCGAGTCGATGCCTTCCTTCTCCAGGAAGTCCTGCAGCGCCAGGCAGTTCATGACCGTGCCGAGCATGCCCATGTAGTCGGACCGCGCCCGGTCCATGCCGCGCTGCTGGAGCTCGGCGCCACGGAAGAAGTTGCCGCCGCCGATGACGATCGCGATCTCCGCGCCGTCGCGTACGACCGCGGCGATCTCGCGGGCGATGGCGTGCACGACGTCGGGGTCGACACCGAGACCCCCGCCGCCGGCGAAGGCCTCGCCGGACAGCTTCAGCATGAAGCGTCCGGAAATCTTGCCGTCGTCGCGCTTGTGGTCACCCTGTGTGGCGTCCGCGCCCTTGTTCATGGAGATTCTCCTCGTGCACATACGAAGAAGGCCATTGCCGTGGGTCTGTTGTCCCTCAGCGGCAATGGCCTCCTCGTCAGTTCTGCGGTCGTCCGGCATGGGTGCGGCCGACGACTGCACCAGACCCTATCGGGGTCCACCGTTGTTCACGGACGGACTCAGATGCCGACCTTGATGCGCGCGAAACGCGTCAGGCTGACACCGGCCTCGTCCAGGACCTTCTGGACCGACTTCTTGTTGTCCTTGGCGAACGCCTGCTCCAGGACGACGACATCCTTGAAGAAGCCGTTGACGCGACCCTCGACGATCTTCGGGAGGGCGGCCTCGGGCTTGCCTTCCTCACGCGAGGTGGCCTCGGCGACACGCCGCTCGTTCTCGACCGTCTCGGCCGGGACCTCGTCGCGGTTGAGGTACTTCGGCGCGAAGGCGGCGATGTGCTGCGCGACGTCCTTGGCGACCTCGGCGTTCTCCTTGTCCAGCTGGACGAGGACGCCGACCTGCGGCGGGAGGTCGGGCATCGTGCGGTGCATGTACGCAGCCACGAAACCGCCGGTGAACTGCGCGAAGCGGTCCAGGACGATCTTCTCGCCGAGGTTGGCGTTGGCCTCGTCCACGTACGCCTGGACGGTCTTGCCGGCTTCGATCTCCGAGGCGAGGAGCGCCTCGATGTCGGCCGGGGAGGTCGCGGCGACGTGCGCGGCGAGCGTGTTGGCGACGGTCTGGAACTTCTCGCCCTTGGCGACGAAGTCCGTCTCGCACTTCAGCTCGAGCAGGACGCCGGACGTCTTGTCCTCGGAGATGAGGGAGACGACGGCGCCGTTCTCGGCAGAACGGCCTTCGCGCTTGGCGACGCCCTTCTGGCCCTTGATACGGAGTGCCTCGACGGCGCCGTCGACGTTGCCGTCGGCCTCGTCGAGTGCCTTCTTGCAGTCCATCATGCCGGCGCCGGTGAGCTCGCGGAGCTTCTTGACGTCAGCGGCGGTGTAGTTCGCCATGAGTCTGTTTTCTCTCTCGAAGTCTGAAAGATCCACGGGTGAACGGCGGGGGCGGTGCCTGCGCACCGGTGCCCCCGCCGTCTTCAGCCGTGACTGACGGGTGTCAGGCCTGCTCGCCGTCCGCGGCCGGAGCCTCGGTCTCGGCGGCGGGGGCCTCGGCAGCCGAGGCCTCGTCCTGCTCGGCAGCGGCGGTGGCCGGCTCGGCGTCGGCGGCCTTCTCGGTCTCGGCGGAGGACTGAACCTCGGCGTCGTCCTTCTTCTCGCCCTCGAGCAGGTCGCGCTCCCACTCGGCGAGCGGCTCGCCGGCGGCCTTCTCGCCCGGCTTCGAGTCACCGGTGGCGGCACCGGAACGGGCGATGAGGCCCTCGGCGACGGCGTCGGCGATCACGCGGGTGAGCAGGGTGACGGAGCGGATCGCGTCGTCGTTGCCCGGAATCTTGTAGTCGACCTCGTCGGGGTCGCAGTTGGTGTCGAGGATCGCGACGACCGGGATGTGGAGCTTGCGCGCCTCACCGACGGCGATGTGCTCCTTCTTGGTGTCGACGATCCAGACGGCGCTCGGCACCTTCTGCATCTCGCGGATACCACCGAGGGTCTTCTCCAGCTTGGCCTTCTCACGGGAGAGGACCAGGAGCTCCTTCTTGGTGAGGCCGGAGGCGGCCACGTCCTCGAAGTCGATGACCTCGAGCTCCTTCAGACGCTGAAGGCGCTTGTAGACGGTGGAGAAGTTGGTGAGCATGCCACCGAGCCAACGCTGGTTGACGTACGGCATGCCGACGCGCGTCGCCTGCTCGGCGATGGCCTCCTGGGCCTGCTTCTTCGTACCCACGAACATGATGGAGCCGCCGTGGGCGACGGTCTCCTTGACGAACTCGTAGGCGCGGTCGATGTACGACAGCGACTGGAGCAGGTCGATGATGTAGATGCCGTTGCGCTCGGTGAAGATGAAGCGCTTCATCTTCGGGTTCCAGCGACGGGTCTGGTGACCGAAGTGGACGCCGCTTTCCAGCAGCTCCCGCATCGTGACGACGGCCATGGCCGTACTCCTTGAGGTACTCGGTTATCGCGACCGCAGGATTGCTGTCGCGCCTGACGCCCCGACGCGCCGTGCCACGAGGGACCGAGGAGCGCGGCCACTTCCACAGAGAGGGAGGTGGCGGGGCGTGCGAAGTCGACCCGGTGACCCGGATCGCCAGAAGAAGTGTACGGGACCCGTCGGGTGCCGGGTGACGGCGATGTCCACAACGGGTCGGCTGTCCACAGATCCGGACCATGATCCCCGCGGAACGGGCGGCCGGGGGATCGTTCCGTCATGCACCTCACACCTGGAGCCGTCCCGCGACGGCCCTGCACCGGCCTGCCCGCCCGGCGGGTCGCGACGGCCCTGCTGACCGTGCTGGCGGCACTGCTCGTGGTGCTGTCCGGAGGGTTTCGCACCGGGGCGGCAGCGGCCGCGACGGGGATACCCGCACCGGTCGGCGACCGGGCCTGGCCGCTCGCCGGGCGACCCCTCGTCGTACGGGGGTGGGAGCCGCCCGCCGGTCCGTACGGGCCTGGCCACCGCGGCGTCGACCTCGCCGCTCCGCCGGGTGCACCGGTGCGGGCCGCGGCCCCGGGCCGGGTCGCGTTCGCCGGGCGGGTGGCGGGACGCGGGGTGCTCTCCGTCGAGGTGGCCGGGAGCGGCGAGCCCCCGCTGCGCTTCACGTACGAGCCGGTCCTGGCGCGGGTCGGGCAGGGGGACGAGGTGGTCGCGGGGCAGGTGGTGGGGGTGACGGGGCCGGGGCCGTCCCACTGCGCGTCCGGCTGTCTGCACTGGGGGCTGCGGCGCGGCGAGGTCTATCTGGATCCGCTGTCACTGCTGCCGCCGTCGCTGCTGGACAGGGGGCCGTCCCGACTGCTGCCGGTGTTCGGCGTACCGCTGCCGGGGACCACCGCGGCGCGACGCACGGCCGGTCCCGGCATGGGCGGGTGCGGCACGGCGGGCTACGGCGCGCGGGCGTACGAGGCGCAGGCGTACGGACCGGCGGGGTACGGGCCGCGGGCGCACGCATCGGCGGGGTACGGACCGCTCGGGGTGCTGCTCATGGCGGCGGCAGTGCGGGGTGCCGGCCGGCTCAGCCCCGTACACCGCGCAGGACCATGGCCACGGCGGCGTCGGCGACGAGGCCCGGTTCCTCCGCACCCAGCTCGATGCGGCGCACCGCCGCGTCCACGGAGCCCTGCAACAGCATCGCGGCGAGCCTCGGCTCGGTGTGGCCCAGATCCCCCAGGGCCTCGACGATCATGGCGATCAGTCCGCCGTGCGCGGCCCGGATCTTCTCCCGCGCGCCCGCGTCCAGCTCGCTCGCCGAGATCGCGACGACGGCCCGGTGCCGCCGGTCCCCGACCAGATCGAGCTGCCGGCGCACATACGCCTCGATCTTCTCCTCGGGACTGCCGGCCCGGCCCATCGCGCCCTCGACCTCGGCCGCCCAGACGGGGAAGTCGACGGCGCAGAGCTCCTCGACGACGGCCGCGCGGGACCGGAAGTACTCGTAGACGGAGGACCTGGCGAGGCCCGTGCGCTCGGCGAGAGCGGGGAAGGTCAGCGCCTCCGTACCACCCTCGGACAGCAGGGAGCGCGCGGCGTCCAGGAGGGCGCCGCGCTGCATGGTCCGGTGCTCGGCCACGGAGGCCGCTCGAATCCTGGGCACGCCTCCACTCTACGGCGGCAGGTGTTCGGCGGGAGGTGCGTGTCCGCGATCGGGTGGCCGAAGCCGCCCGGGCTCAGCGTCCGGCGTCGGCCAGCTTCGCTCGGAGCTGCAGCACCGACTTCGTGTGGATCTGACTGACACGGCTCTCGGTGACCCCGAGGACGTTGCCGATCTCGGCGAGGGTGAGGCCCTCGTAGTAGTAGAGGGTGACCACGGTCTTCTCCCGTTCCGGGAGGGTGTTGATGGCGCGGGCGAGCAGCCGTCTCAGCTCGCGGCCCTCGGCGACCTCGACCGGGTTGTCGGCGGCGGTGTCCTCGAGGGTGTCCATCAGGCTGAGCCGGTCGCCGCCCTCACCGCCGACGTGCAGCAGTTCCTCCAGCGCCACCACGTTGGCGAGTGACAACTGGCTGAAGACGGCGTGCAGTTCCTCCAGCGCGATGCCCATCTCCGCGGCGACCTCGGCCTCCGACGGCGTACGCCGCAGCTGGGCCTCCAGCGTGGCGTAGGCGCGTTCGACGTTGCGCGCCTTCTGCCGCACGGATCTCGGGATCCAGTCCAGTGCCCGGAGTTCGTCGATCATCGCGCCGCGGATCCTGGTGATCGCGTAGGTCTCGAACTTGATGGCGCGTTCGATGTCGAACTTCTCGATCGCGTCGATCAGCCCGAAGACGCCCGAGGAGACGAAGTCCGCCTGCTCCACGTTGGAGGGCAGGCCCACACTCACCCGGCCCGCCACGTATTTGACCAGCGGCGAGTAGTGGAGGATCAGCTGCTCCCGCAGCCGCTCGTCCCCCGTGGTCTTGTAGGAACGCCACAACTCGTCGAGCGAGGAAGGGGCTGGAGGGCGCACAGTGCCACGCGCAGCCGGTGGTACTGCCGCGCGGTCAGACCCGGAGGTGTGCTGGGGCATGTGGTGCCTTGAGCCGTTCTGCCGTGAAGTGCTGGGACGTGTCTCTGGGGCGGATTCCTTGTGAGCGTAGCGTGACTGAAGTGTTGCGGTGCGCGCCGGACATTGGATCCGCGCTGTGTGATTCCGTTTCATTTCCTCCGTCGTCGGATACGGCCGGCCTCCCGGTCCGGCGCCGTTCACCGGCTCCGGAGGCCCGACCAGGCGTCGCCGAGGTCGTCGGCATCACCTTTTCACCCGAATGCCCCGGGTCAAGTACCGCCTCGCCGCGCGTCCCCATCGCGTGTCGGTCCTCGCGTCAACCGCCATCCGTCGCCCTCGCGTTCGACGAACCCCAGTGAGTGCAATTCGTACAACCGCCCGAGTGCTTCGTCCGTCGAGGTCCCCGATCCGCGGGCCACGTCCCGCCCGCGGATAGCCCCCTGTCCGGGCAGCGCGTCCAGGACCCGTGCGGAGACGTCGTCGAGCAGGTCCCGGGGCAGCACGGGGCCCCTCCCGGCGGGGGCGAGGTCACCCATCTCACCCACCAGTTCGCAGATTTCGGCGGCACCGGTGACCAGGACGCCCTCACCCCGGAGGAGTTCATGGACCCCGGCCGACAGTTCGCTGGTGGCGGGCCCGGGCACGCCCATGGTGAACCTGCCAAGCCGCTGCGCGTTCCTCGCGGTGACCAGCGAACCGCTGCGGAATTCGGCCTCCACCACGACCGTCCCACGGGTGAGCGCGGCGATCACCCTGTTCCGGAGGATGAACCTGCTGCGCGTCGGATGGTCCGAGGGCGGCAACTCGCCGATGACCAGTCCCTGTTCCACCATCCGTCCGATGAGCTCGGCGTGCCCCCGGGGGTAGGCGACGTCCACCCCGCACGCCAGCACCGCCAGGGTCGCCCCGCCCGCGGCCAGCGCCCCGCGATGGGCCGCGCCGTCGACCCCGAAGGCTGCGCCGGACACCACCACCCAGCCCCGCTCGGCCAGCCCCGCACCGAGGGTCGCCGCCATGTGCGCCCCGTACGGTGTGCAGGCCCGGGCGCCGACCACCGCGACCGAACGCAGCGCCCACAACCGCAGGTCCGGCCGCCCACGCACCCAGAGCCCGGTGGGCCGCGCGTCACCCAGGTCGTCGAGCTGGGTGGGCCACTCCCGGTCGCCGGGGCAGACGAACCGCGCGCCTACAGCGGCCGCGTCCGCGAGGTCCCGGACGGGGTCGGCCGTCGCGGCCCGCAGGCGGTACCCGCCGAGGCGAGCGGCGGTCATCCCCCTCAGCGCCCGCGCCGACCCGTCGCCGCCGGTGAGACGCCGTATCAGCTCGACGGCACCGATCTCCCGGAGCCAGCGGCCCCCTCGTTCGTCCCCCGGCTCGAACACGCGGGTCAGGGCGGCCCGCGCCAGCCGCTCAGGGTCACTGACGGCCTGCGCGACGCCGGAGGCCGGCGGTTCATTCGCGACAGACAGACCGGCTACGGGTACGGGGGCGGGGACGGACGGCGAACCCTCGACGGTGCGCGTTCCCGCAGTCGGCAGGCCCTCGGCGCTCGGGCGGCCGTTCACCGGGCACCGGCGTGCATCGGGACACCGCGGTGGATGCCGGTGCGCAGCTCCAGGGCCACCGCGATGTCCGAGGCGTCCGGGCGGTCGGCGGCTCTCAGATCGGCCACCGTCCACGCCACGCGCAGGACCCGGTCCAGGCCACGGGCGGTGAGAATGCCCCGCTCCATGTCCCGCTCGGCCGCCATCAGCGCTCCGGGAGCCGCGAGCAGCCGGGTGCGGAGCTCATGGCCCGGCACCTCGCTGTTGGTGGTCCAGGGCGTGCCCGCCAGCCGTTCGGCGGCCCGCACCCGGGCCTGCCGCACCCGGTCGGCGACCTCGGCCGAGGTCTCCCCCCGGCCGCCGCGCCCCATCAGGTCCGCCCGGTCGACCGGCTCGACCTCGACCCGGAGGTCCACCCGGTCCAGCAGCGGGCCGGAGAGCCTGGCCTGGTACCGGCGGATCACGGAGGGCGGGCACTCGCAGCCCGCACCGGCCAGTGTGTGCCGACCGCACGGGCAGGGGTTCGCGGCCAGGATCATCAGGAACCGGGCGGGCAGCCGCACCACCCCCGCAGCCCGGGCGACCACCACGTGCCCGGATTCCAGGGGCTGGCGCAGCGCGTCCAGCGCCCGCCCCGAGAATTCCGGGGCCTCGTCCAGGAAGAGCACGCCCCGATGGGCCAGCGAGACCGCTCCGGGCCTCGGCAGGCCGTTGCCGCCGCCCACGAGCGACTGCATCGTCGCCGAGTGGTGCGGTGCGCAGTAAGGCGCCCTGGTGACCAGGGGTTCGCCCGGCGGGAGGATGCCCGCCACCGAGTGGACCGCCGTCACTTCGAGGGATTCCTGCCGGGTCAGCGGGGGCAGGATCGCCGTGATCCGCTCGGCCAGCATGGTCTTCCCCGCACCGGGCGGCCCCGAGAGCATCAGGTGGTGCCCGCCCGCCGCCGCGACCTCCAGCGCCTTGCGCGCCCTGGCCTGGCCTGCGACGTCCGCCAGATCGGGCCGGTGCCCCGCGCCGGCGGTACCGAGCACGGCGAGTCCCGCGCCGACGCACGCACCCGGCACCATCAGCCCGGCCGGCCTGGCGTCGGGACGGCCCCGGTCGGCGGCGGGCTCGTCCGGCACCGGTTCGTCGCCGAGCACGGCGATCAGCTGGCGCAGGCTCCGCACGCCGAGGACGGAGACGCCCGGTACGAGGGCGGCCTCGCCCGCGGTGTGCTCGGGAACGACGACCTGGCGATAGCCCGCCTCCGCCGCCGCGAGCACCGCGGGCAGCACCCCGCGTACCGGATGCACCCGGCCGTCCAGCCCCAGCTCACCGATCATCACCACATCGGCGATCGCCGCCGGGTCGATCCGCTCAGCCGCACCGAGCACCGCACACGCGACGGCGAGATCGAAACCCGATCCGCTCTTCGGCACGGAGGCCGGGGACAGCCCTACCGTGAGCTTCTTCTGCGGCCACTCCGCCCCGGAGTTGACCACGGCGGCCCTGACCCTGTCCCGGCTCTCCACCAGGCTCTTGTCCGGCAGCCCGACCAGCGTGAACGCCGCCACGCCCGGCTCCAGGTCGGCCTGGACCTCCACCACCACACCCTCGACGCCCACCAGCGCGACCGAACACGCCCGCGCGAACCCCATCAGGCCACGCCCCGCACATGCTCGACGACCGGCGCCCCGCGCCTGGGCAGGACCACGCCGACCAGATCGATCCTGACCCCGCCCGGTGGCGGTCCGCCGTGCCGGTCCAGCCAGACCTCGGCGAGCCGCCGCAGCCGGTCGGCCTTGGCCGGTGTGACGGCCTCCATCGGATGCTCGAAGGATCCCGCCCTGCGGGTCTTCACCTCACAGACGACCACCGCGTCGCCGTCCCTGGCCACGATGTCGATCTCTCCCGTGCGACAGCGCCAGTTGCGCTGCAGTACGGACATGCCGGCGTCGGCCAGCAGCCGCGCCGCCACATCCTCGCCGTACCGCCCGAGTGCCCCCCGTGCGTTCATATCGGCACCACCTCCGGCACCGACTCTGACGTGCCCCGCCCGATCTGTTGGATCTTGGTGGATAACCCGGTCGTTGTGTATATCCCGGCCACCCGGACGAGTGAGGCAGCCCCGGACGGAGGTCCGCGCGAGGGCGGATCAGCCACTCGGAAGGCGACCAGGGATTGTTTTGTGAGTCGCTGCGCGGCCACGACACGTCGGCCGCGATGATGAACTCCGACCGTAGTGGGCCACTCGCTGCGCGTAGCCGGGATTGACGGTTGACGGACCCGACCGGTCAGCCGGCTGGCCGATCGGTCGATGAGTTCCGGGCCGTACGGAGGTCACAGCCCGCAGACCGCAGAACCGCAGAACCGCAGACCCGAAGACCCGAAGACCCGAAGACCCGAAGACCCGAAGACCCGCAGACCCGCAGACCGCAGACCGCAGACCGCAGGCAGCCTGACGCGCTCGCACCCGAAGGAGACCCATGGCAAAGCTCATCTACTCGATGATCACCTCGCTCGACGGCTACGCCGAGGCGGCACAGGGCGACCTCGGCACCGGGGCCGAGGACCAGGAGGTGCATACCTTCGTCGGCGACCTCTTCCGCCCCGTCGGCACGTACCTCTACGGCCGCCGGATGTACGAGACGATGGCCTACTGGGAGACCGCGCACACCGAGCCCGACCAGCCGCCGCACATCCTGCGGTACGCCCGCGACTGGCAGGCCGCGGAGAAGATCGTGTACTCCACGACGCTGGATTCGGTGTCCAGCGCGAAGACCAGGATCGAGCGAACCTTCGACCCGGAGGCGGTGCGCAGGCTCAAGGCCGAGGCTGATCACGACCTCACCGTCGACGGCCCGAACCTCGCGGCCCAGGCGATCGCGGCCGGTCTGGTGGACGAGTACCACCTGTTCATCACCACGAGCGTGGTCGGCGGCGGCAAGCGGTTCTTCCCCGACGGCGTGCGCCTCGATCTCGAGCTGGTCGAGGAGCGCGCCTTCGCCGGCGGACTGATCTACGCGCGCTACCGGACCCGCTGAGCCGCACGGGTCGATCTCACCCGCCGGCGGCCGACCCGGGCAGGTGGGACCGTGCCGTGGTCGAGGATCCCGTGCCGTGGTCGAGAATCCGTGTCGTGATCGAGGATCCGTGCACGGGCCTGACCGTCAGCTCACCGCGCCCTGCCATTCGGCCATGTCGCCAGGGGCGGGCCGGGGCCTTCGTGGGGAAGCCGGATGGCCGGATCTCAGCTGCCCGGAAGTTCGAGATCGCTCTTGTTGAGCTCCTCGATGTTCACATCCTTGAAGGTCAGCACGCGCACCTGCTTGACGAACCTGGCGGGGCGGTACATGTCCCAGACCCACGCGTCCGCCATGGAGACCTCGAAGAAGACCTCGCCCTGGACCGAGTGCACCTGCATCTCGTAGTCGTTGGTGAGGTAGAAACGCCGCTCGGTCTCGATCACGTATTTGAACAGACCGACGACATCGCGGTACTCCCGGTAGAGCTTCAGCTCCATCTCGGTCTCGTACTTCTCGAGGTCCTCGGCGCTCATGGCATGTTCCCCTTCAGCCGTGCGTCCCCCCATTGTGCGTCAGCCGCCCGCACCCCTGGCCTATTAGACGATTTCGGGGGCGAGAACCAGCGGAACGCGTGGGGGACCCTCGTCGAGCAGCGTGCGCAGCAGCCCGGCGAGCCTGGTCGGGTACACCGTCTCACGCGTCGTGAGAAGTTCGGCGGAAGTCCACCACCTCAGACCCGCGACACTGCGCCGCTCCAGTTCCGTGAGGCCCTTCTGGTCCGTGGTGGTCTGTGCCGTTCGAGCCAGGAAGTACCACTCGTCCTGCTCCCAGCGTCGCCCGTCGAACGGGAACGAACAGATGCGCGTCCACAGCACGGGGCCGAGCTCGACGTCCGTGATGCCGGTTTCCTCGGCGAGCTCACGCAGTGCCGCGGCCTCCCGGCTTTCGTCGCCTTCCAGGCCGCCGCCCGGTGTGAACCACCAGCTCGTCGCCGGGTCCGCGGGCTCGAAACCGTGGAGCAGCAGAATCCGGTCGTCCGGGTCCAGGAGCACGACCCGTGCGACCTCGCGCGCCTCAGCGGTCACCGGAGGAGACCCCCGCCCGGTTCCCGACGGCGGAACGGGCCGCGAGCGGCCCGTAGGAGGCCCCGCCGAGGATGAGGAGCAGGCCCGCCACCAGCGCGCCGATCTGCAGCGGCAGCGGCCCGCTGGACGACACCCCGCCGGGCAGCGCCGCGAAGGCCGCCGGGCGGTCGAGCATGCCGTTCACGGGCCAGGCCACGGCATCCACCCGTGCCTCCACGGCGCTGCGCGGTACCGACCCCTGCCCCGGGTCCTCCAGGTGCACCCGCGAGTCCATCGAGGTCGCCCGCTCGTCCCCGAGGAGGAAGAGCTGCCCGTCGGGCACGTCGGCGGTGAACTTCTGGACGGAGGCGGGGCCCCCACCGTCGGCCGGGACGAGCGCGGCCCCGCCCTTCGCCCGCAGGTACGGTTCCTCGATCGGCTTGCCGTTGACGGTCAGCCGTCCGTCGGCGTCGCAGCAGGCGACCTTGTCACCGCCCACTCCGACGACCCGCTTCACCATCGGCACGTCGCCCCAGGCCGAATCCGTGAAGACGACCACATCTCCGCGGCGTACGTCGCCGCCCCCTATCCGCTGCGCGAGCACCCGATCCCCGGCGTTCACCGTCGGGGACATCGAGTCGGTCGGCACGGTGTACGGCTTGTACACCACCGCTCCCCAGGCGAAGCCGCCGAGGAAGAGCACACAGCCGACGGCCACGGCCAGGTTCGACAACATGGTGCCGAGCCGGCCGCGGCCGCCGTCCGTACGTCCTGTTCCGCTCATCCCAGCGCTCCCCCATCGAAGATCGACAATCGCTGATCCGAGTCGGCACCCTACCCGGCGGTACGCCCGCTGGTCAGCCTCCGGCGACGCCAGAACACGAGGGGCAGCGCTCCGGCTACACCGAGTGCTCCCGGCACCACGGCGGCCGCGGCGTTCAGCCCCGGCTGGTCGAAGGTGCTCGGGACCGGCAGGGTCGCCCAGCGGTTGACCGGCCACGCGATGACGATGGCCCGTCCGACGACCTCGTCCGTGGACACCGTGCCCTGTCCGGGCAGTTCCTGGTGGTAGCGGGAGTCAAGCGAATTCTGGCGGTGGTCACCCATCACCCAGATCCGGCCCTCGGGCACCTTGATCGGGCCGAAGGGCTCGTCGTCGCAGGCGCTGTTGCCCTCGAAGATGAACGACTTGTCGTCCAGTGCCTTGCCGTTGACCGTCACCGGCCCGTTCTTCTTGCACTGCACGGTGTCGCCGCCGACCGCGACCACACGCTTGATCAGGTCCTTCTCCTCGGCGGACGGCATCAGTCCGATGAAGCTCAGGAACTTCTGCACCGCGTTCGGTTCGGGCGTCGCGGTGTCCTCGAGCCAGCCGCCCGGGTCGTGGAAGACGACGACCTCGCCGCGCTCGGGCTCCGAGCCGAACCACGGTGTGAGCTTGTCGACCAGCACCCGGTCGCCCCGCTGCAACGTGTTCTGCATGGAGTCCGAGGGGATCGAGAACGCCTGCACCAGGAACGTCTTGATCAGCAGCGCGAGAATGAGCGCGATGCCGATGAGGATCGGCAGTTCCTTCCAGAAGGAGCGCGGCTTCCTCTGTGCCGTACCGCCGTCCCGGGAGCCGTCGTCACCCTCCGCGTCCACCGGGATCCCGCCGTTCGAGGGCCGGTCCTCGGGTTCGTCGTGTCCGGATCGTGCGCCGACCGCCAAATCCCCCACATCCACTCCTCACTCCGTGCCACCGCCCACGCGCGATTCGGCGCAGGCCCACCACTCCCATAACGAGCGGGAGTTCCGCAGGGGTCGGGAGCAGGATCATTCCGTTGCGATCCTGGGAGGACACACTATTCGACGGGACGGCCCCAGCCGTCGTCCCGGCGCTCCCGTCGGGGACCGAGGCGAACGTTCCGGGTTCCTCCAGCCTCCGCCAGTGACCGAGCGGCCAGGCGATCACGACGGCCCGTCCCACGACCTCGTCCTCCGAGACCGTGCCCCCGCCCGGTCCGTCGAGGTGGAACCGGGAGTCGGCCGAATTGGACCGGTGGTCCCCCATCACGAAGATGCGGCCCTGCGGAACCTTTACCTCGAATTGGAGCGTGGACGGCTCGTTGCCGGGATGCAGGTAGGGCTCGTCGAGCGGTACGCCGTTGACGGCGACCTTCCCGTCCGTGCCGCAGCACTTCACGGTGTCGCCCCCGACGGCCACCACACGCTTGATCAGATCCTGCTCGTCGTCGGAGGGCAGCAGTCCGATGAACGTCAGGAGTTCCTTGACCTGTTTGACGCCGACCGGCGGGTCCTGGGTGTCGGCGCTCTCCTGCCGCAGCCAGCCGCCGGGGTCCTTGAAGACGACGACGTCACCGCGCCGTGGTTCGGAGCCGAACCACGGTGTCAGTTTGTCGACGAGTACCCGGTCGCCGATCCGGATCGTCTGCTCCATCGATCCGGACGGGATCACGAAGGCCTGTACGAGGAAGGTCTTGAGCACCAGGGCTATCAGCAGCGCCATCAGGACGAGGAGCGGTATCTCCCTGATCGCGGACCTGCGGCGGCGGCGCTTCACCTTGCGGGCCAGTTTCCGGCGTTCGGCACGGGTCGGCAGCGAGCGGGCCGTGGTCGGCCGGCTGCCGGTGGGCAGCGGGACGTCCGGGTCCGGCTCTCCGCGCCCGCGCCCCCGGTTACCCATGCGAGGCGCCCGCCGGCCGTATGCCGGTGAAGGCGCCGGTGCCCTCCAGGGAGCCGATCCTGCCGAGCGGCCAGCCCAGCCAGTCGACGCGCCCGATCACCCGCTCGACGGGCACCATGCCGCCTCCAGGCTGTCCCAGGTGGTCGCGGGAGTCACGCGAGTTGCCGCGGTGGTCGCCCATCACCCACAACGTGCCGTCGGGGACCACTATGTCGAAGGCGACCTCGGACGGCTTGTCGCCCGGGTACAGGTACTCCTCGACCACCGGGCTGCCGTTCACCTCGAGCGTCCCCCGCTCGTCGCAGCAGACCACGCGATCGCCCCCCACGCCCACCACCCGCTTCACGAAGTCGGTCTCGGCGGGTTCGGCCAGCCCCAGGGACGCGGCCGCCCCGCTCAGCAGGGCGGTGACGGGGTTCTCGTCGGGCGTCTCGTGCACGAAGGAGCCGGTGCCGTCGAAGACCACCACGTCACCACGCCGTGGCTCGGAGCCGAAACGGTACGCCAGTTTGTTGACGAGCACCCGGTCCCCCACCTTCAGTGTGGGTTCCATCGAGCGGCTGGGAATGAGGAAGGGCTGCAGTACGAACGCGCTGAACAGCAGCAGGGCGACCGTGCAGAGCATCCCCAGGAACACCGCCCGCCCCCAGGACATCGTCTCGGCGGCGGGGTCCGTGACATGCGTGAAGCGCGACCCCTCCTCCGTCCCGTCTGCGGGGGCTGAGGAGCGATCGCGCTCCGTGTGCTGTGCTTCCGTGTCCATCGGAGCCGGATCCTATCCGGCCGCGCTGTGGACGCCGGAGGGGAATCAGCGGTCGCGCTTCTCCTTGATCTTCGCGGCCTTGCCGCGCAGCTCACGGAGGAAGTACAGCTTGGCGCGACGGACGTCACCGCGGGTGACGAGCTCGATCTTCTCGAAGATCGGGCTGTGCACCGGGAAGGTGCGCTCGACGCCGACGCTGAAGGAGACCTTGCGGACCGTGAAGGTCTCGCTGACGCCCGAGCCCTGGCGGCGGATGACGACGCCCTTGAACTGCTGGATACGGGAGCGGTTGCCCTCGATCACGCGCACGTGGACGTTGACCGTGTCACCGGGGCGGAACGCCGGGAGGTCGGTACGGAGCGAGGCGGCGTTGACGCCATCGAGCAGGGAAGCCATGTTGTCTGCTTTCTTCGCCGATGCCACAGGTCATCGACGGGAGAGGTGAAGTTCGGATGCTGATCACATCGGGCGGGCGTCGTTCCCCCTGTGGCAGGGGCGCACACCGGACGTACAGCGTAGCTATTCTTCCACGGCCTCGGGCCTGCGCCAAAATCGTCCGCCGGGCTCCGGGGACCAGCCGAGGATGGAGAGGATCTCGCGGTCCTTCTTGTCGAAGCCCGCAGGATCGCAACGCTCGATGAGATCGGGCCGGTTGAGGGCGGTACGGCGGAAGGCCTCGTCCCTGCGCCAGCGGGCGATCCTGCCGTGGTGGCCGCTGAGCAGGACGTCCGGAATACCGCGCCCGCGCCACTCGGGGGGCTTCGTGTACACGGGCCCTTCGAGCAGGTCGGCCATGGCCCCGGGCGCGAAGGAGTCGTCCCGGTGCGATTCGGCGTTGCCGAGCACGCCGGGCAGCAGCCGGGCCACCGCCTCCGTGATCACGAGGACGGCGGCTTCCCCGCCGGCCAGGACGTAGTCGCCGATGGACACCTCGACGACCGGCATCCGGGTGGCGTACTCCTCCGTCACCCTGCGGTCGATACCCTCGTACCGCGCGGGGGCGAAGACCAGCCAGGGCCGTTCCGAGAGCTCGACGGCCAGCTCCTGGGTGAACGGCCTCCCGCTGGGTGTGGGCACCACGAGCACCGGGGAGTGCGCCCCGGCCTCGTAACCGTCGGCCAGCGCCTCGTCGAGGGCCTCGCCCCAGGGCTCGGTCTTCATGACCATGCCCGGACCGCCGCCGTACGGGGTGTCGTCCACCGTGTTGTGCCGGTCGTACGTCCAGTCCCTCAGGTCGTGGACCCGCACGTCCAGGCTGCCCCGGGAGCGCGCCTTGCCGACGAGCGAGACGTTCAGCGGTTCCAGGTACTCGGGGAAGATCGTGACGACGTCGAGCCGCATCACGCGTCGCCCTTCGCCGCGTCGCCGTTCGCGTCGGCGTCGCCGCTCCCGTCGGCCGTCGTGCCGTCCGCCCCGTCCTCCGCGTCACGCGTGGACGCGACGACGGCCTCGCTCTCGTCGATCAGGCCGGGCGGCGGTGTGATGACGGCCCGCTGCTCCTCCAGATCGATCTCGCTGACGATCTCCTCGACGAACGGGATCATCACCTCGCTGCCGTCCGGACGCTCCACGATGAACAGGTCCTGGGACGGCAGGTGCGTGATCTCGGTGATCCGGCCGATCTCCGTACCGTCCGCCAGGACCACGTCGAGGTCCATCAGCTGGTGGTCGTAGAACTCCTCGGGGTCCTCGGGGAGTTCCTCCGGGTCCACGTCGGCGATGAGCAGGGTGTTACGGAGCGCCTCGGCGGCCGTACGGTCCCGTACGCCCGCGAACCGCAGCAGCAGCCTGCCGCTGTGCACCCGGCCGGCCTCGATCGTCAGGGGCCCCGTCTGTGCCGGCTCCGTGGCCAGGACGGCCCCGGGACCGAGCCGGAGCTCGGGCTCGTCGGTGCGCACCTCGACGGTGACCTCGCCCTTGATGCCGTGGGCGCGACCGATCCGCGCAACTACCAACTGCACGCTACTTCTCCCGGTGATGATGTAGGGACGACAAAGGCCGGGGACGGCTCGAAAGCCCTCCCCGGCCCCGGCCGGTGTTCAACTCTTTCAGCGAACCTGGTCCACATCGACGAGGTCGACACGGATACCACGACCGCCGATGGCACCCACGACGGTACGCAGGGCGCGCGCGGTGCGGCCGTTACGGCCGATCACCTTGCCGAGGTCGTCGGGGTGAACCCGGACCTCGAGCACGCGTCCACGGCGCAGGTCACGCGAGGCGACCTGC
Organism: Streptomyces sp. NPDC058637; assembly: GCF_042717325.1. NCBI lineage: Bacteria > Bacillati > Actinomycetota > Actinomycetes > Kitasatosporales > Streptomycetaceae > Streptomyces > Streptomyces sp. NPDC058637. Next base: position 35,811 of record NZ_JBHXRD010000031.1, read on the forward strand.
ACATCGTCGGGGTTGTCGACGATGCCCTTCACGAGGTGCTCAAGAGCCTCCTCGAGCATGCTCAGGCCTCGGTCGACTCGGTGGACGCGGCAGCGTCGGCCGCCTCGTCCGCCTTCTTGTCCGACTTCTTGGCCTTCTGGGTGATGGCCTCACCCTTGGCCTCGTCGCCGTCCGAGGTGAGGGCCTCGAACAGGGCACGCTTGTCAGCCTTGGGCTCCGGCTGCAGCAGCGGCGCGGGGGCCGGGAGACCCTTGTGGGCCTGCCAGTCACCGGTGAGCTTCAGGATCGCGAGGACGGGCTCGGTCGGCTGGGCGCCGACGGACAGCCAGTACTGCGCGCGCTCTGCGTTGACCTCGATGCGCGAAGGGTTCTGCACCGGGTGGTACAGGCCGATCTCCTCGATGGCCCTGCCGTCACGGCGGGTACGGGAGTCGGCGACGACGATGCGGTAGTGAGGCGAACGGATCTTGCCCAGACGCTTCAGCTTGATCTTGACTGCCACGGAAGTGGTGTCTCCTGGTCTATGACGTGGTTGGGCACAACAAGATGCCACGTGGGGTTGCGGTACTCGGAGTGCCCGACGGACGCGTCAGTCGGAGGAGAGAGGGGTCCTATGCGACTGTCGAGTACAGCTAGCCATTGTGCCACACCACATCGGGTCACCCCACCGCGACCGCCGCTTCGGGGATACGGAACGGCTTGCCGCACCCGCCGCAGACGATCGGCGCCTGGGCGAGGACCGAAGGAACGACGCGGACATTGCGTCCGCAGTCGCAGACGGCCTTGACCCGCACGCCCCCTCCGGAGGAGCCGTGCCGGGCGGCGGGGCCGCGGAAGGAGCGCTTGGTGTCGGCGGCGGTGGCCACGGTGTGCGCCTTGAGAGCGCGCTGGAGCCGTTCCATCGTCGGGCGGTATCTGCGTTTGGCCTCGGGATTCAGCGTCACCAACGAGAATCCGCTGCTGGGGTGGGGCTCCTCGGCATGGTCGAGGCCCAGCTCCTCGGCGATCGCGAGGAAGCGTCGGTTGTGGTAGCGGCCTGCCCGCGAGGTGTCCCGGACACCTCGTGCGGCGGCGATGCCGTGGACTGCCTCGTGGAGCAGTCGTTCGAAGGAGAGCTCGGCGCCACAGGCGGACGAGGACTCTCCGATCAGGGACTCTGGCGCGGCGAGATCGGGCAGCTCGGAGTGGTACCGCTGAATGTCGGCCCACGCCTGTGCCAGCTCTGCGGCAAGTACAGGTGGTGTCGTGCTCACGTCGTGATAACGAGCCTGGGGGCTCCGGTGTTCCTATTCCGGGGCATCCCAAATAATTTGCACGTACCAGTCAGTTGCCGCTGATGCGTCCGGAGGGTGGCGGGTGCGCAGATCTGCGGAGAAGTCACACAGCTCACACCAAGACGGTACGTAGCGTGTCGTACGCACCGCCTGTGGACGGGCCCCCGTGAGCGACACTACCCGGCCCGGAAAGGCCGCCACGAACCCGTGCGGCACCGGGCCCGGAGCCCTTCGACGTGCTGCGCCCCGCGTGTCGGGTAAGACTGTGAGGAGCGAGCAGCAGGCGTGCCGCTCCCGGCGGCCACCACCATGACCGGGAGCCGGGGCGCACGACCGGAGCACGCGAGCAAATGCCATCCGACCCGGCCGACCCCTGGACGGGACCGCGGATGCGGAGTTCTCTGGCATACGGGGGCTGTGGGCGCACGGGAAGGTGGCGCGCGCACGGCACGGCAGGCACGGAGTGCGGCACACGCACCATGTGACGCACGGAGCACGGCGCACCTGTACATGGGGGACCTCACTCGGGCACGACCGACCTCTCGGCGGATTGGGGCGCATTCCATGACACCAACGCTCGTCCGGCACCACAGGTATGCGGACTCGTCCGCCACGGTGGACGCCGGTACCCGTGCCCGTGACTGGGCCGAGATCCAGGAGCGCATGCTGGCACCGCTCTACGAAGCGGTGTTCGAACGGCTCGAGGTCGGAGCCGGCACCCGGATGCTCTCCATCGGCTGCGGTTCCGGGCTGGCGCTGCTGATCGCGGCCTCCCGCGGGGCGCGCGTCACCGGCTGCGACACCGACCGTGAACGACTCGCCCTGGCGCGCGAGCGCCTGGTGTCCGGTCCGGGGCAGGATCCGGCCGGAGCGGCCCCGCCGGCGCGGGCGAGGCTGGTGGACGGGGTGCCGTCGGCGGCGGCTCCGGCCGGGGACGCGCCGTACAACCTGCTCACCGCGTTCAATCCGATCGGCTGCGCGGCCGGTGACTCCGAGGGGCTCGCGCCCGCTATCGGCTCGGCCGTCCCGCTGGCCGCGCGTGGGGCCAGCGTGGTGCTGACCGGCTGGGGACCGCCGGAGCGCTGCGCCACCGCACCGGTGCTCCGGGTGGCGGCCCGTCTCGCCGAGTCGTCGCGTACCGCGCGCTCCGGGAGCGGCTGGCGCCCGGCGTTGCGGGACGATCTGGAGGAGGTGGCGGCGCGGGCCGGGCTGAAGCCGGACGGCTCGGGCCGGGTCTCCTGCCCGTTCGGTTACGCGGACGTGGACAGCGCGGTGCGCGGTCTGCTGTCGACCGGGCTGTTCGACGCGGCGATCCGGGCGACGGACCGCTCCCAGACGGAGAAGGAGGTCGCCGAGGCGCTGCATCCTCACGTGCGGCCCGACGGCACGGTCTGGATGCCGAACGTCTTCCGCTACCTGGTGTGCGTGACCTGACGGCCCGTACGGCACGACGAAGGGGCGCCCCGCCGAGCGAGGCGCCCCTTCGGTGTCCGTGGCAGGCAGGCCAGGTCAGCCCATGAACTTCTTGAACTCGTCCGGCAGCTCGAAGTTCTTGTCCTCCTGGGCCGGCAGTCCGAAGGCGCCGCCCTGCGCCGCCGCCTGCTCGCGGCGGGCGGCCGCGGCCTGCTCCTCGGCCTTGCGCTTCATCGGGTTGCCGCTCTTGCGCTTGCCCTTGGCCTGCTTGACCTGCTTCTTCTGGCGACCGGGGCCGCCACCCATGCCCGGCATGCCGGGCATCCCGGGCATGCCGCCGCCCTGGGCCATCTTCGACATCATCTTGCGGGCCTCGAAGAACCGCTCGACGAGGTTCTTCACGGCGGACACCTCGACACCCGAACCCTTGGCGATCCGGGCCCGGCGCGAGCCGTTGATCACCGTGGGCTCGGCTCGCTCGTGCGGGGTCATCGACTTGATGATCGCGGCCGTGCGGTCCACGTCCCGCTCGTCGATGTTGCTGATCTGGTCCTTGATCTGCCCCATGCCGGGCAGCATCCCGAGCAGCTTGGAGATGGAGCCCATCTTCCTGACCTGCTCCATCTGCGCCAGGAAGTCGTCGAGCGTGAAGTCCTTGCCCTTGCTCGACGCCAGCTTGGAGGCCATTTTGGCGGCCTCTTCCTGGCTGAAGGTCTTCTCCGCCTGCTCGATCAGGGTGAGCAGGTCACCCATGTCGAGGATGCGGGACGCCATGCGGTCGGGGTGGAAGGCGTCGAAGTCCTCGAGCTTCTCACCGTTCGACGCGAACATGATCTGCTTGCCCGTGACGTGGGCGATCGACAGGGCGGCACCGCCGCGGGCGTCGCCGTCGAGCTTGGAGAGCACCACGCCGTCGAAGCCGACGCCGTCGCGGAAGGCCTCGGCGGTGTTGACCGCGTCCTGGCCGATCATCGCGTCGACGACGAAGAGGATCTCGTCGGGGCTGACGGCGTCGCGGATGTCCGCGGCCTGCCGCATCAGCTCCTGGTCGATGCCGAGGCGGCCGGCGGTGTCGACGATGACGATGTCGTGGACCTTGGTCCTGGCGAACTCGATGGAGTCCTTGGCGACCTTGACCGGGTCACCGACGCCGTTGCCGGGCTCCGGCGCGTACACCGCGACACCCGCGCGGTCGGCGACGACGCTCAACTGGTTGACGGCGTTGGGGCGCTGGAGGTCACAGGCGACGAGCAGCGGGGAGTGGCCCTGGCCCTTGAGCCAGAGTCCGAGCTTTCCGGCGAGGGTGGTCTTACCGGCGCCCTGCAGACCCGCGAGCATGATCACGGTCGGCGCGGTCTTGGCGAACCGGAGCCGCCGGGTCTCGCCACCGAGGATGCCGACGAGCTCCTCGTTGACGATCTTGATCATCTGCTGCGCCGGATTCAGCGCCTGGGAGACCTCGACCCCCCGCGCCCGTTCCTTGACGTTGGCGATGAAGGACCGGACGACGGGCAGGGCGACGTCGGCCTCGAGCAGGGCGATACGGATCTCGCGAGCCGTGGCGTCGATGTCCGCCTCGGACAAGCGGCCCTTGCCCCTGAGGTTCTTGAAAGTCGCGGCAAGGCGGTCGGAGAGAGTATCGAACACGGCGCTCGTCGGTCCTCAGGGTCGGGGGTGGGTGGCAGGTCAATCGCCCTCCAGGGTATCCGGACCCCGCCGAACGCGAATACCTCGCCCGTTTTTCGTGGCGAACGGCCCGGTCCGGGCCTCCGTCACACATGGCGTGAAGAGCCGGTGCCGGGGTTCACCCCAGCGCCTTCTGCACCTCCCTGGCCACCTCCGCAGCCCGTTCCCCGGCCAGCGGGGCGCCGTCCGCGCCCGTGACGTAGAAGGCGTCCACCGCGTTGGCGCCCAGCGTCGACACATGGGCGCTGCGGACCCGTACGGCGGTCTGTTCCAGCGCCCGGCCGATCCGGTGCAGCAGCCCGGGGGCGTCCTGGGCGCGTACCTCGATCACCGTGGCGAGCCGCGAGCCCGCCGCCGCGACGGTGACCCTGGGCGGCGGCGCCTTGACCCCGCGGCGCCTCGGGTAGGCGGCCTCGCGCTCGGCGAGACGGGCCGGGATGTCCAGGGAGCCGTCCAGGGCGCGTACGAGGTCGGCGCGGAGCCTGGCGGCCTGCGGGAGGGATCCGTACTCGGCGGCGACCCGCCAGCTGAGCACCAGCAGGTCGGCCGATTCGCCCAGCTCGGTGGGGAGCTCGACGGCGCGCAGGTCGGCTGCGCGGACGGTGAGGCGGTGCAGGGCGAGCACTCCGGCCGCCGCGGGCAGCACGCCGGGACGGTCGGGGACCGCGATGAGGAGTTCGACGCCGACGGGTTCCGGTTCGCCGTCCTCGGGGACGGCCTGGGGGTGGGTGTGCAGGGACAGGACGGGCTCACCGGTGCGGAGCGCCTCGACGGCGAGGCGTTCCTGCTCGGCGCTGGGCGCGAGCGGTTCCGGTTCGGCGGGCTCCTCGCCGGCGAGGAGCGCGGCGACGCGCTTGACCAGGTCCCTGACGAGGGAGGCGCGCCAGGAGCTCCACGCGGCGGGGCCGGTGGCCAGCGCGTCGGCCTCGGTGAGGGCGTGCAGGAGCTCCAGCGTGGAGGCGCTGCCCACGGCGTCGGCGACGGACCGCACGGTCGCGGGGTCGTCCAGGTCACGCCGGGTGGCGGTCTCGATGAGCAGCAGGTGGTGGCGTACGACGGTGGCGATCACCCCGACGTCCTGCTTGTCGAAGCCGATGCGGGCCGCCATGTCGCGGGCGATGACCTCACCGGCGACGGAGTGGTCCCCGGGCCAGCCCTTGCCGATGTCGTGGAGCAGCGCCGAGACCAGGAGGAGGTCGGGGCGGCCGACGCGGCGGGTGAGGGAGGCGGCGCGCACGGCCGTCTCGACGAGGTGGCGGTCGACGGTCCAGGTGTGGACGGGGTTGCGCTGCGGCCTGCAGTGGACCCGCTCCCAGTCGGGCAGGAGCCGGGTGATGATGCCTTCCGCTTCCAGTGCCTCCCAGACGCCGACGGTGGGTTCGCCGGCACCGAGCAGGGTGACGAGCTCCTCGCGGGCCTCCGGGGGCCACGGCACGGGCAGGGGCTGGGCGGCGGTCCTGAGGTGGCGTACGAGGTGGCGGGAGAGCGGCAGTCCGGCCTCGGCCGCCGCGGCGGCGGCCCTGAGGGTGAGGACGGGGTCCTTCTCCGGGCGGGCGGTGCGTGCGAGGACGACTTCGCCGTCCGCCTCGACGACGCCTTCGGCGAGCGGGGTGCGTTCCGGGGCAACCTTGGCGCCGCCGCCGAGGATCGCCCGCAGCCGGGGGCGTACGGAGCGGGCGCGCAGGACGCGGTTGACCTCGCGCCAGGTGACGTCGGTGGCGTACGAGACGGTCCTGGCGGCCTCGTACACCTGGCGCAGCAGGGCGTCGGCGTCGAGGAGGCCGAGGGCTCCGGCGACCTGGTCCTGTTCCTGGAGGGCGAGGCGGTCGGTGGCCCGGCCGGTGGTGAGGTGGAGGGCGTCGCGTGCGTCGAGGAGGGTGCGGCGGGCTTCGGCGAGTCCTTCGCGGGGGGCGTCGGCGACCCAGGAGGCGGCGACGGCACGCAGTGCGGTGGCGTCGCGGAGACCGCCGCGGGCCTCCTTGAGGTCGGGCTCCAGGAGGAACTGGAGCTCGCCCATGCGTTCTGCCCGTTCCCGGCAGAGCTCGTCGAGGGCGGGGAGTCGTTTGGGGGCCTGGTTGCGCCAGTCGGCGAGGATGGTGGTGCGCAGTCCCGCGACCAGGCCGAGGTCTCCGGCGACGGGGCGCGCGTCGAGCAGTCCGAGCTGGACCTTGAGGTCCTCCCCCGCGGTCGCGCGTGCTTCGCCGGGGGTGCGTACGGAGTGGTCGAGGGCCAGCCCGAGGTCCCAGACGGGGTACCAGACTCGGTCGGCGAGTGCCGCGATCGCCGCGGCGCCGGCGCTGCCGTCGTGCAGGAGCAGGAGGTCGAGGTCGCTGCGCGGGGAGAGTTCACCGCGGCCGTACCCGCCGACGGCGACGAGGGCCGCGCCCCGGACGCCCGACTCCTCGGCGGCCGTGGTGAACAGGGCGGTCAGCCAGTCGTCGGTGAGGCGGGCGAGGGCCGCACGGCGCGGCGGCCCGGACTGCGTCTTCTCCTGGAGAAGGCGCAGCCGGGCCGCCGCGTAGCCGCTGGGTCCCGAGTCCTCGGATTCCGTGGTCACTTCGGTGCTCGTCACCCAGCTGCCTTTCCGTTGACTGGAACCGTCGGTCAGAGTGCGTCCGGGCCGCGTTCGCCGGTCCGTACGCGGATCGCGGTCTCGACCGGGACGCTCCAGACCTTGCCGTCACCGATCTTGCCCGTCCGGGCGGCCTTGACGACCACGTCGATGAGCTGTTCGGCGTCCTCGTCCTCGACGAGGACCTCGATGCGGATCTTCGGTACGAGGTCGACGGTGTACTCGGCGCCCCGGTAGACCTCGGTGTGTCCGCGCTGCCGCCCGTAACCGCTGGCTTCCGTGACCGTGAGGCCCTGGACGCCGAAGGCCTGGAGGGCCTCCTTGATCTCGTCCAGCCTGTGTGGCTTCACGACTGCGGTGATGAGCTTCATGCGTCCACCTTCTTGTTCGTCGGGGCTGCCGTGGCGCCGGGCGCCGGAGGTGCGGTGCGCGTGGCCGCGCCGCCGCCGGCGCCGCTGAAGTCGTATGCCGTCTCGGCGTGCTCGACCTGGTCGATACCGGAGATCTCGTCGTCCTCGGAGACGCGCATCCCGATCGTCCTGTCCAGGACGAAGGCGAGGGCCGCGGAGACGACCAGAGAGTACGCGAGGACCGCGAACACTCCGACGGCCTGCTTGCCGAGCTGGTCGAGGCCGCCGCCGTAGAAGAGGCCCTTGGCGTCGGACTGCACTCCGCCGGTGGCGAAGAAGCCGACGAGGAGGGAGCCGATGATGCCGCCGACGAGGTGGACGCCGACGACGTCCAGGGAGTCGTCGTAGCCGAGCTTGTACTTGAGGCCGACGGCCATGGCGCACAGGACACCGGCGATGACGCCGATCGCGATGGCGCCCAGCGGGCTGACCGCACCGCCCGCGGGGGTGATGGCGACGAGACCGGCGACGGCGCCGGAGGCGGCACCCAGGGTGGTGAAGGAGCCGTGGCGGATCTTCTCGTAGGCGAGCCAGCCCAGGACGGCCGCACCGGTGGCGACCTGCGTGTTGACGAACATGACCGCGCCGACACCGTCGTCGTTGCCGAGCCACGAGCCGGCGTTGAAGCCGAACCAGCCGAACCACAGGAGGGCGGCGCCGAGCATGACGAGCGGCAGGCTGTGCGGCCGCATCGGGTCCTTCTTGAAGCCGACCCGCTTGCCGATGACCAGGATCACGCCGAGCGCCGCGGCACCCGCGTTGATGTGGACGGCCGTACCGCCGGCGAAGTCGATGACGCCCATCTCGAAGAGCCAGCCGCCCGCGCCCCATACCCAGTGGGCGACGGGGAAGTAGACGACGGTGACCCAGAGGGTGATGAAGAGGGCCCACGAGGTGAACTTGACCCGGTCGGCGAGGGCGCCGCTGATGAGGGCCGGGGTGAGCACGGCGAACATCAGCTGGAAGACCGCGAAGACGTAGGTCGGGATGGTGTAGCCGTCCCACAGTTCGGTGACGCCGATTCCGCTGAGGCCGACGAAGTCCGAGCTCCAGCCGATGACGGAGCCGACGTCGGTGCCGAAGGCGAGACTGAATCCGTAGAGCACCCACAGGATCGTGACGATCCCGAGGCTGATGAAGCTCATCATCAGCATGTTCAGGGTGCTCTTGACGCGGACCATGCCTCCGTAGAAGAAGGCCAGGCCGGGGGTCATCAGCATCACCATCGCGGTGCAGATGAGCATGAACCCGGTATTGGCGGCAGACAGCGTCGGGGCGTCTGCGGCAAGCGTCGTGATGCCTGGGGGCATCGGCGTCTCCTCGTCGTCGGTGCGGCCACGTGCGGGGGTGCGGGACCACGGTGAAAAGGTGCGGGCCGGTTATGCGCCATGAGATTCGCGCAGCACGGTTTCCACGAATGCCGCACGATGTTTCACCGCAGTGACGAAGGAGCGTGATGTGTTACGTCCGAATGAACCGCGAGTGTCGGAGCCGTTGTGCTGCCTACCATGCTGGCTGCGCCGCATACGGTGCGGCGATGACCCCGAAAAGGTGAACCGGCCACGACGGCCACCCGCTGACCTGGCAATGGGGGAGCCGAGTCGGGCTGTACGGGATGGCTGTCGTGGCCGGTGGCAGGAGGGCCGGTCAGACCGCTTCGGCGGTCTCCGGGAGCTGTTCGGCGAGCAGGTCGGTGAGCCGCGCGACCGCGGGTACGTCACCGAAGTCCCTGGCAGCGGTGTCGACGGTCTTGCGGAGCCGGGTGTTGACGCGCTCCGACCTGACCTTCTTGGCGATCCTCAGGGCCGCGGTGGCCGGCACGGTCGACTCCTCGGGCTCCCGCTTGATGAGATGGACGGTCGCCATGCCGATCAGATTGAGCGCGTAGGACCTCTGGTGCTCGTCGTCGTCACCGAAGAGTTCGACGGCGCGGGACATGACGGGTTCGGCGAGCGAGGCGTACGTGGGGCTGCGGCCGGCGACATAGGCCAGGTCACGGTAGGAGTGCGCGTTCTCCCCGTGCAGCTCGGCGTCGGAGAAGAAGCGGATCCAGTCGGGCTCGGGCTCGTCGTCGAGCACGGCGTCGGCGAAGGTGTCCTCGGCCATCCGGACCGCTCGTTTGCACTTGCTGGGCTGGCCCATGTTGGCGTACGCGCGGGCCTCCATCGCATACAGCATGGCCTGGGTGCGCGCGGTGGCGCAGTCCCGGCTGCCGTACTGGGCGAGATGGATGAGTTCGAGTGCGTCGTCGGGCCGTCCGAGGTGAATCATCTGGCGGCTCATGCTGGACAGGATGTACGAACCCAGTGGCTTGTCCCCGGCCTCTTTCGAGGCGTGCAGGGCGAGCACGAAGTACTTCTGGGCGGTGGGCTGGAGGCCCACGTCGTAGCTCATCCAGCCCGCCAGTTCGGCCAGTTCGGCGGCGCAGCGGAACAGGCGCCGGGCGGTCTCCGCGGGCTGGGGCTCCTGCAACAGATCGGTGACCTCGTGGAGTTGGCCGACGACGGCCTTGCGGCGCAGACCGCCGCCGCACTGCGCGTCCCACTGGCGGAACATCGCCGTGGTGGACTCCAGCAGGTCGAGTTCGGGGCGGGAGAGCCGTGAGGGGCGGCTCTCCGTGGAGGTCTGCGCCGGCTCGGGCTGCCCCGAAGGGGTGACGGGCACCAGCCAGCGCTGCATCGGCTCGATGAGGGTGGGGCCCGCTGCCAGGGCGAGGGAACTGCCGAGGAAGCCCCGCCGGGCCAGCATGAGGTCGCTGCGGGAGAACTCGCTGAGCAGCGCGACGGTCTGGGGGCCCGCCCAGGGCAGGTCCACCCCGGCCACCGAAGGCGACTGGTGGGCGGCGCGCAGCCCGAGGTCCTCCACGGCGACGACCGCGCCGAAGCGTTCGGAGAAGAGCTCGGAGAGGATGCGCGGGATCGGCTCACGGGGCTGTTCGCCGTCGAGCCAGCGCCGCACCCGGGAGGTGTCGGTGCTGATGTGGTGGGCGCCCATCTGGCGCGCTCGCCGGTTCACCTGGCGTGCGAGCTCGCCCTTGGACCAGCCGCTGCGCACGAACCAGGATCCCAATTGCCCGTTGGGGCGCTTCCCGGCGTTCGTCTCGCCTGCGCCGCTGCCACTCACTGGAACGCCCCCATCCCGCCGAAACCTGTCGCGCGAACCTCTATCAGAATGCCGTGCATCGGTGCTGCCCGTACGGACGTTGTGCGCCGTCGAACGGAGAAGCGGGTTGCCTGGGGCATACCCGTCGGCGCATGCAATTGCAGGGTTCGAGTACCGACGGTAATCCCACGATCACCGCCCCGGCGAGTGTGATTGCTGAAACGCCACCATTCGCCACCCCTTCGGATGAACCCGCTCGGCACGGTCCACGATTCACTTGACATGCCGCGATCAGAGGTGAGCGGAGTGAAGCATTCAGGGGCGCGCGGCGGGGTCGCGCACCCCATGCCCGCACCGTGCACTGCCGAGTGCACGGTGGCGACGGAGGACGTTCAGTGCCTCCAGGTCGTAACCACCGGTGAGTCGGACCCGTTGGAGGGGGCATGGACTTCACGATCGGCGGCATCCGCGAGATGCGTCCCGGCTCGCGGCGACGCGGCCATGCGGCGGCCGGGGCGACCGCGGTGGCGGAGTACACAGGACTGTGGGGCTGGGCGGTGGCACCGGGTGCGCGGGCCTCGGGCGGAGCCTGTTCGTGCGGCGACGCCCACTGCCCCGCCCCCGGCGCGCATCCGTTGGACTTCGCCCGCGAGGTACCGGCGGGCGCCGCCCTCGACACCGCCGCGGACGCCTGGGCGGAGGTTCCGGGAGCCTCGATGCTGCTTCCGGTGGGCCGCACCTTCGACGTGCTCGACGTCGCGGAGGCCGCCGGCCGGAACGCCCTGGTCCGCATGGAGCGGATGGGACTGCCGCTGGGGCCGGTGACGGTGACGCCGACCGGCCGGACGCAGTTCTTCGTCGCCCCCGGGGCCGCGACCGGTCTGCCCGGGCTGCTCTACCGGATGGGCTGGGACGACGCGGGCCTGGATCTGCGGGCGCTCGGCCCGGGCGCGTACATCACCGCTCCCCCCTCCGACCTCGGCGGGCTCGGCCCGGTGCGCTGGCTGCGCCCGCCGGTCCCGGACACGGCCGCGACTCCCCCGCAGGCACGGCTGCTGCTCGGCACCCTGGCGTACATATGCCACCGCTCGTGACGGCGGAAGGGCGGTGGACCCTCCTCGGGTCCACCGCCCTTCCGTCGTACGCGTGAGTGTCCGCGGTCAGTCGCCGATCAGCGCGTCGACGAAGGCCTCCGGCTCGAACGGCGCCAGGTCGTCCGGCCCCTCACCGAGGCCGATGAGCTTCACCGGTACGCCCAGCTCGCGCTGGACGGCGATCACGATGCCGCCCTTGGCGGTGCCGTCCAGCTTGGTGAGGACGATGCCGGTGATGTCGACGACCTCGGCGAACACCCGTGCCTGGACGAGTCCGTTCTGCCCGGTCGTGGCGTCCAGGACGAGAAGGATCTCGTCGAGCGGCCCGTGCTTCTCGACGACCCGCTTGACCTTGCCGAGCTCGTCCATGAGGCCCGTCTTGGTGTGCAGCCGGCCGGCGGTGTCGATGAGCACCACGTCGGCGCCCTCGGCGATGCCCTCCTTCACGGCGTCGAAGGCGATCGACGCGGGGTCGCCGCCTTCGGGGCCGCGGACCGTCCGGGCGCCGACACGCTCGCCCCAGGTCTGGAGCTGGTCGGCGGCCGCGGCACGGAAGGTGTCCGCCGCACCGAGCACGACGCTGCGGCCGTCGGCGACGAGCACCCGGGCGAGCTTGCCCGTCGTGGTCGTCTTGCCGGTGCCGTTGACCCCGACGACCATCACGACGCCGGGCGTCTCGGCGCCCCCCTCCGTCCTGACCGCGCGGTCGAGGCCGGGGCCGAGCAGGGCGACGAGCTCTTCGCGCAGCAGCGCGCGCAGACCCTCGGGGGTACGGGTGCCGAGGACACGGACCCGCTCACGGAGCCGCTCCACCAGCTCCTGGGTGGGGGCGACGCCGACGTCGGCGGTGAGGAGCGTGTCCTCGATCTCCTCCCAGGTGTCCTCGTCGAGGTTGTCGCGCGACAGGAGCGTGAGCAGCCCCTTGCCCAGCGAGTTCTGCGAGCGGGCGAGCCGGGCGCGGAGCCGCACCAGCCGGCCCGCGGTGGGCTCGGGGACCTCGAGCGCGGGGATCTCCGGCTCGACGACCACGGGGGCTTCCCCGACGGGAGTCCCGTCGGGCGGGCCGACCTCCTCGATGGTGCGCCGCGCTTCGTCGCGCGGCGCCTCGGCTTCCTCACCGGCGGAGGGTTCGGCGGGAGGAGTGATGGTCGGCGTGCTCGACGGCGCCGAGGGCGGCAGCTGCTTCTTCTTGCGGCTGCTGACCACGAGCCCGCTGATCAGGCCGACCGCGACCAGGGCGATGATGACAGCAAGGATGACGATTTCCATAACCTGTCCAGTATCGGCCACGGTCGTGGTCCGGGCGCGGTTCCCGGGTCCGTCCGACCGAACGGAAGGGTGTTATGCGCCTTTTGGGGGTAAAGGCACGCTGCTGCCCGTGGAGAACCGAGGCCTGGATCCCGTCCCCGGCACCGGGCGCACCGGCCGGGTCCGCGGTCTCTTCTCCACCTGGGTGGCGGCCGACACGACGGTGCTGCTCCTCACGGTGGGCGCGGGACTCACCGTCCTCGACGGACTGAACTTCTGGCAGGTGCCGGCCGTCGCGGCCACGGCACCCGTGCTGTCCTTCGGACCGGGGTCGAGTGGTTCACCGGGCCGCCGGCCACCACCTGGATCGGGCGGGACGGGCCGGGCCGCGACGATCGTCGTCGCGGCGGGCGTGTACGCGCCGCTGCCGCGCCCGGCCGACCGCACGGGCGGCGAGCCCGTGGCCTTCCGACGTGCCGGCGGGCGGACCACCGCGCGTACCGACCGGCGTCGCACCGCCGACGCGTACACCCAGCCACGCACCTGACGACTGACGGCACCCCGGCACAGCACTGCCCCGGTCCGGCATGGGCCGGACCGGGGCAGTGCCCGGTGTCGAGGAGAGGGGCAGCGGGGATTAGCCCATCTCCTCCAGCGCCTTGCCCTTGGTCTCCTTCACGAACTTGAGCACGAAGGGGATCGAGAGCACGGCGAAGCAGGTGTAGATGATGTAGGTGCCCGACAAGTTCCAGTCGGCCAGGCTCGGGAAGCTCGCGGTGATCGCCCAGTTGGCGATCCACTGCGCCGAGGCGGCGACACCGAGGGCTGCCGCACGGATGCGGTTCGGGAACATCTCGCCCAGGAAGACCCAGACGACGACACCCCACGACAGTGCGAAGAAGAGGACGAAGACGTGGGCGGCGATCAGGGCCACCGTGCCCTGGGTGGTCGGGAGTTTGCCGTCCACCAGGTTCGCGGAGAAGGCCCAGGCCTCGAAGGCCAGCGCCACGGCCATACCGGTCGAACCGATGAGCGCGAGCGGCCGGCGGCCCACCCGGTCCACGAGGATCATGGCGATCACCGTGCCGATGATGTTGACGATCGACGTGGTGAAGGAATAGAAGAACGAGTCGGTCGGGTCGATGCCGACGGACTGCCACAGCGTCGCGGAGTAGTAGAAGGCGACATTGATGCCGACGAGCTGCTGGAACACGGACAGGCCGATACCGACCCAGACGATCGGCAGGAAGCCGAAACGACTCCCGAGCAGGTCGCTGAACTTCGACTTGTGCTCGCGGTGCATGGCCGTCTCGATCTCGTTGACCCGCGCGTCGAGGTCGACGTTCTTGCCCTCGACCTCTTCCAGGATCTTCCGGGCCCGGTCCTTCTTGCCCACGGAGATCAGGAAGCGCGGCGACTCGGGGATCGCGAACGACAGCAGCCCGTAGAGGATGGCGGGCACGACCATGACGCCCAGCATCCACTGCCAGGCCTCGAAGCCGCCGATCTCACCGCGCTGGTCGCCGTCGGCGATCTGCAGGATGCCGTAGTTGACCAGCTGCGAGATCGCGATGCCGATGACGATGGCGGCCTGCTGGAAGGAGCCGAGGCGGCCACGGTAGGCGGGCGGCGAGACCTCGGCGATGTAGGCCGGGCCGATGACCGAGGCCATGCCGATCGCGAAGCCGCCGATGACGCGCCACATGGCGAGATCCCACAGGGCGAACGGCAGCGCGGATCCGACAGCGCTGACGGTGAACAGCACCGAGGAGATCTGCATGCAGCGGATGCGGCCGATGCGGTCGGCGATGCGTCCCGCCGTGGCCGCTCCGATCGCACAGCCGATCAAGGCGATGGCGATGACCTGGGCCAGGGTTCCCGAACCGATGTCGTACCGGTCACGGATGGCCTCGACGGCACCGTTGATCACGGAACTGTCGTAGCCGAAGAGGAAGCCGCCCATGGCCGCGGCTGCCGTGATGAAGATGACATGGCCGAGATGGTCCGGGTGGGCCTCCCGGGCTCCGGACTCCGGTCCGCGCGCTGTGCTGGTCACATGAAACTCCTGATGCCTGGCCGCAACGTCAGGCGTGGGGGGTGAGCCCTCCCAGTGGCGCACAACTTACGACCGACCACCACTTGAAGGTAAAAACAACATTGACGAGGTTATGCGTTCAAGTTTCGAAGTCAAGACCTGGGTGGGCTCGGAACGAACTGACGAATACCCGGGAACGCGCACAAGGTACGTTCAGGTGTTGAAGATTTGGTGAAGATCGAGTGAGCACACCACACCCGGCGCGGCAGGCCGTCAGCGCAGCCGCTGGCTGATCACCTTGGAGACCCCGTCACCTTGCATGGAGACGCCGTACAGCGCGTCGGCGACCTCCATCGTCCGCTTCTGATGTGTGATCACGATGAGCTGGGAGCTCTCCTGGAGCTCCTCCATGAGCCGGATCAGACGCTGCAGATTGGTGTCGTCGAGCGCCGCCTCGACCTCGTCCATGACGTAGAAGGGGCTCGGCCTGGCCTTGAAGATGGAGACCAGGAGGGCAACGGCCGTAAGGGATCTCTCGCCTCCCGACAGCAGCGAGAGCCGCTTGACCTTCTTGCCAGGCGGCCTGGCCTCGACATCCAGTCCGGTCGTCAGCATGTTGTCCGGATCGGTGAGGACGAGCCGGCCCTCCCCGCCCGGGAAAAGACGTGAGAAGACGCCTTCGAACTCACGGGCGGTGTCCCGGAACGCCTCGGTGAAGACCTGCTCGACCCGTTCGTCGACCTCCTTGATCACCTGCATCAGGTCGGCCCGTGTCTTCTTCAGGTCCTCCAACTGCTCGGAGAGGAACTTGTGCCGCTCCTCCAGCGCCGAGAACTCCTCGAGGGCGAGCGGATTCACCTTCCCGAGTTGCTGATACGCCCGTTCGGCCGCCTTGAGCCGCTTCTCCTGCTCCGCCCTGACGAACGGCTTCGGCTGGTTGCGCGGATGCTCCGGGTCCTCCGGAAGCTCCTCGCCGTCGGCGGCCGGGGACGGTGGAACCAGCTGGCCGGGCCCGTACTCGGCGGCCAGCCCGGCCGGCTCCACACCGAACTCCTCCAGCGCCTTCGTCTCCAGCTGCTCCACGCGCAGCCGCTTCTCGGCGCCGAGCACCTCGCCGCGGTGCACCGAGTCGGTCAGCCGGTCGAGTTCGTGCTTGAGGTCGCGGCCCCGCCCCCGTTCGGCCGCCAGCTCCCGTTCGCGTTCCGCCTTCGCGCCCTCGGCCGTGGCCCGTTCCTCCCCCGCCCGTACGACGGAGACCTCCACGTGGGCGAGCAGCTGACGGGCGCCGGACGCCACGGCGGCGGCCACGGCCGCCTCGTGGCGCAGCCGGGCGCGACGCTGCTCGGCGCGGGTGCGGGCCTCACGCTCGGCGCGGGCGCCGCGGTCGAGGGCGTCGGCCCGCCCGGCGAGTCCCCTGACGCGTTCCTCGTGGGTACGGACCTGGAGGCGGGCCTCCATCTCGGTCTGGCGCGCGTTGGCACCGTCGGCGGCGAGCCTGTCCCGTACGGAGGTGTTCGGTTCCTCCTCGACCGGGGTCTCCTCCGCTACCAGCAGGCGTTCCGCGAGCTCCTCCGCCTCCTCGGTCGCCCGCTCCAGGGCGTCCTGGGCCCTGGCCGCCGAGGCGGTCGTCCGCTCGGCCTCCCCGGCGGCACCCCTGGCCTGCCCGGCCAGCCGGCCGAGCTGCTGGGCCACCCCGGACTTCTCCCGCTCGGCGGCCCCGCGCCGCTCCCCCAGCTCCTCCACACGGGCGGCCCCCTCCTGGCGCCGTTCGGCGGCGAGCCGCTGGGCCCCGGCGAGCTCCTCGCACCGCACGACGAGCTCGGCCAGCTCGGCGGCGGCCTCGTCGACCGAGGCCTGCACCTCCAGCAGGCTGGGTGCCCCGGCGGATCCGCCGTGCGCGAAGTGCGCGCCCAGCACATCGCCCTCGCCGGTCACAGCGGTCAGCTGTGGATGGGCGTCGACCAGGTCCTCCGCGTCCTCCAGGGTGCCGACGACGACCATGTCGCGGAGCAGCAGCCGTACGGCCCCCATCAGTTCGGCGGGACCCCGCACCAGGGAGGAGACGGCGGGCGCGTCCGGTCCCTCGGCGGTGACGGCCGGAGCGGCCACGGCAGGAACCGGTTGCCGCCGCCGCGCCTCCTCGCCCGTGGTGCCGTGCGGGGCTCCCGGACTCCGCGCGGGCACCTGGTCCACGGCGTGCGCGGGATCCGGCCCGTCGCCCTGAGCCGGTACCTGCCCGGCACCCGTGCCCGCCGGCAGCAGCGCCGCACGGCCCGCGTCCTGCTTGCGCAGCAGCCGGATCGCGTCGGCCGCCGTGGCCGGGTCCCGTACGGCGATCGCGTCGGCGGCGGCACCGAGCGCGGCCGCCACCGCGACCTCGTACCCCGGAGTCACGGTGAGCAGCTCGGCGGCCGGCCCGAGCAGTCCCGGCAGCCGGTCCCCCGCGCCGAGCAGGACTCCGGTGCCGTCCTTGCGGCGCAGCCCCAGGGAGAGCGCCTCGTGGCGGGCGGCGACCGCGGCGCGCTTGCGTTCTGCGGCGGTGGCCGCCTCCCGTGCGGCGCCGAGCGCCGACTCCGCCTCGGCGAGCTCCCGCTTGGCCGTGTCGTGCCGCTCCGCCAGCTCCGCGTCGCCCGCGTCCAGCCCGTCGACCTCGGCCTTCAGCTGCTCGTACTCCTCCTGCGCGGCAACGGCACGCTCCCGTGCCTCGTCGCGGGAGGCGGCCAGCCGGTCGATCTCGGCCTGCGCCGAACCGGCACGGCTGCGGGCGGCGTTGACCTGCCCGTTCAGCCGGGCGAGCCCTTCACGCCGGTCGGCGATGGCACGGGCGGCGTCCTTGAGCCTGCGTTCCTCGGCGGCCAACTCCCTTTCCAGCTCGGCCCGGTGCGCGGTCGTATCCTCCAGCGCGTGTTCCGCGGCCTCCAGCGCGGCCGCCAGCTCCGCCTCCTGCTCGCGGATCCTGGCCGCCTCGCGCTCCATGTCCTCGGGGTCCCGCCCGCGCCGCTCCTCCTCCGGGGCGGCGGTGGCGCTCTTCACCCGGGCGTCGGCGAGCGAGATCGTGCCCCGCACGCGCTCGGCCAGCTGCGAGAGTTCGTACCAGGTCTGCTGGGCGCGCTGCAGCCGTGGCGCCAGCCGCCGTACCTCGTCCTCCAGGTCCGCCTCGCGGGCGAGCGCCGCCTTGAGGTCGGCCTCCGCGGCCTCCCGGCGCTTCTTCAGGGCCGCTTCGTCGGCGATCTCGCCGCGCAGTGCCTCCCTGAGGCGTACCAGGTCGTCGGCGAGCAGCCGCAGCCGGGCGTCCCGCAGATCGGCCTGGATGACGGCGGCCCGGCGGGCCACGGCCGCCTGACGGCCCAGGGGCTTGAGCTGGCGCCGGAGTTCGTCGGTCAGGTCCTGGACGCGGGCGAGGTTCGCGCCCATCGCCTCCAGCTTCCGCAGCGCCTTCTCCTTGCGCTTGCGGTGCTTGAGCACACCCGCCGCCTCCTCGATGAAGGCGCGGCGCCCCATCGGATCGGCGTGCAGTACGGAGTCCAGCCGGCCCTGCCCGACGATGACGTGCATCTCGCGGCCGATGCCGGAGTCCGACAGGAGTTCCTGGATGTCGAGCAGCCGGCAGGTGTCGCCATTGATCTGGTATTCGCTGCCGCCGTTGCGGAACATGATCCGGGTGATCGTCACCTCGGCATACTCGATGGGCAGCGCACCGTCGGAATTGTCGATGGTCAGCGACACTTCCGCCCGGCCGAGTGGTGGTCTGCCGGTGGTGCCGGCGAAGATCACGTCTTCCATCTTGCCGCCGCGCAGGCTTTTGGCCCCCTGCTCCCCCATGACCCAGGAGAGCGCGTCCACCACATTGGATTTGCCGGACCCATTGGGCCCGACGACGCAGGTGATCCCCGGTTCGAACCGCAGGGTCGTGGCGGAGGCGAATGATTTGAAACCACGCAGGGTCAGGGCCTTGAGGTGCACGCCGCCGGACTCTACCTTTCACTCTCGGTTTCGCTGATGAAGGTGCAGGGCACATCAGACGGTAAGCGAAGAGCGATACACCGGGGGCGGGCCGGGGGAAAGAAAGAAGGGACGCCGAAGCGTCCCTTTTGATCTCGCACAGTTGAATCTCACACAGTCCTGCGTGACGGATCGCGGACGGGCCGGTTCACGTGCGGTCCACGGCTTTCGAGGACGGCGGTGTGTTCCAGGACAGCGATCCGTGACGAAGACATTCCGGCGGTGATCTCAAGCGGCTGGCACGAGCGGCCCGACCGGCCCCGGCGGGGCGATGGGTCAGGTCAGCGCGGGCTCCGCCTGAGGTACGTCGATGTCGATGCTGTCGAGCAGCGACTCCTGGTGCTGAGCGGCGGCGTTGAGCGCGTCGTTCTCGTCCTGGATCCGTACGAGCTCGGATTCCAGGTCCTGGACGCGCTTCTGGAGCCGTCGCATCTCGGCGAGGAGTCGCGGGTCGGAACCGCCGACGTAACCGAGAAGCGCCTTTGCCATGATGGATGGTCCTCCACACTGAGTGACCGACCGATGCGGTGTGGGTCGTGAGGGAATCGCACCCGCGGTGCTCGGCAGTGCTCTGTCACCACTGCGGTTCTACTGCTACCAACACTGCCGAACAGCTAAGGTGCGCGGGGTTTTCAGCGTCTCACCAAAAAGTTTGACGGTCAACACGATCACACGCCGTGTAGCCGGGTGTCCCGGGGGCGCGCGGCCGGACGATCATGCGGCGCGACTCTCCTGCGGGGTCCCGAAGGGTGTGGAGATCTTCGTCAATGCCGCAGCCTGGCATGACATCCACTTCTTGGCAACCATGCCCCGCCGCCGGGGACTTTCGCAGGTCATTTCGGGTGCGCGGCCTTCCGGGCCTTCTCCGTCACCCCTCACCGCACCCCGGATACGGAACGGATCCGGGCCCCCTTTCGCGGGCCGGTCTCAACGGATCGCGAATCCCTCGTAAACGCGGCGCGGGGTGTCCCAGATCTCAGTCACGCCGTCCACGTGGCCGGGTGTGTCGTCGGATGCGAGCCAGTCGAGGAGACGGTGGCAATTCTCACGCGGCCCCTCGGCGACAACCTGCACCCGCCCGTCGTCGAGATTGAGGGCGAAGCCGGTGAGGCCTCCGATCTCCAAAGCATTTGCCCTGGTGAACCAGCGGAAGCCTACTTGCTGTACTCGGCCGCGTACCCATACGACGAGTCGTGCGTCTTCGTTCATGCTCGAACGCTAACCGGCCAATTGCCCGAGGGGCACGTCGGCCCAATACGTCATGGCGTACAGTCCCGTCGCAATAGCCTCACCCGAACGGGTGAGACAGACGGTGAACACGGTGACGTCGCAGCGACGCCGCCGAGCACGAGGAAGGCACGCGCATGGGACGCCATCGACGCGCAGGCGCAGCCCCCGCAGCTGAGCAGACGGCGGGCGTGGCAGGCGGGCACCGTGGTGCCCGCCGGAAGAAGCGGGCCGGAGCGCCCCTGCGCACGGGTCTTCTCGGTGTGTCCGCGGTGGTGGCCGTGGGTGCGGTCGCCGTCGCATCGGGTCTGCTGCCGGGCGGCGACACCTACAGCGTCAGCGGCGGCACCTCCGCCGACCAGGTCCGCGCCGGCGGCGCCCCCGACCTGCTGACCCAGGGCGGCTCCTCCACCGAGCCGACCGACCGGGCGTCGGCCTCCGCGTCCGCGCAGGCCACCCGGGGTGGCGAGCGTTCCGCGGCGCCCTCGAAGTCCGCCTCCGCCACCCCGAGCAAGAAGCCTTCGCCCACCGCTTCGAAGCAGGCCGAGAAGAAGAGGACGAAGGCACCGGCGCCGGCCAAGGCCCCGACCGCGTCGCAGAAGAGCTCGGCCCCGGCCACCAGGGCCCCGGCCGCTCCGAAGACCGCTTCCCCCTCGCCGAGCCGTACGACCGAGGCCCCGGCCGACACCTCCGCGCAGGCGCAGGTGCTCGCCCTGGTCAACCAGGAGCGTGCCAAGGTCGGCTGCAGTCCCGTCACCCCCCGGGCCTCGTTGACCGCGCTCGCCCAGGACTTCAGCGAGGACATGGCCGCACGCGGCTTTTTCGACCACACGGACCCGGACGGGGCGACCCCCTGGGACCGCGCCGCGAAGGCCGGCGTGGAGGGTCTCGGCGGGGAGAACATAGCCCGCGGCCAGGCCGACGCTCAGGCGGTCATGGACGCGTGGATGAACAGCGACGGCCACCGCGCGAACATTCTCAACTGCGACTACACGACGCTCGGCGTGGGTGTGCACAAGGGTTCGGGCGGCCCCTGGTGGACGCAGGACTTCGGCTTCTGAGGGGTCCGCGGACCTTTACAGCCCCTGTAGGCCTCCCCGGCCGCCGCTGTCAGTGGCAGTCGAAGCGCCAGTCCCACGGGAGGCCGGGGCACCGACGGCAGTGGAAGAAGTAGACACCGCCGCAGTCGCCCAGCTGGATGTCTCCGGTGATGGTCAGCAGGTGTTCCATCCGGTGTCCGGCCTCGCAGTCCGGCCAGTCCGCGGGCTGCGTCCAGGCGGGCCATCCGCCGGCCTTCGTCCCGATGACGTTGGAGTCGGGTGGCCACGTGGCGTTGCCCGTCGCCGACCGGAGACGGGGTTCCCAGGTCTCCCACATGTCCTTGGGCAGGTCGAGCCGGCTCGGCAGGTCCTCCACGGTGGTCGGTGACAGGGTGGAGGGTTGCGGCATGTTGTCCTCGTCGTACTCCCCCTCGCTCACCCCGGGCGTCTCGGACAGCGGCCCCCCTGCCACGACCTCCGCCTCGTCGCGCCAGTACAACCGCGGCACCACCGGCCCCGGGCCCTCGTCGTGCAGCAGCGCGCACCACACCACCTGCAGCAGGTCCTTCCCCTCCGGGAAATCCAGCCCCGGCACGTCCCGGGCGAACAGCTGGAGGACCGGCACCATCGGCACCGCTCCGGGGTCGTTCCCGGTGTGGTCTCGCGGGTCGGGCCCGTCCGTCCAGTGGCCCTCCTGCGCGCAGTACGGCCACGGCTCGTCCGAAGGCCACAGCAGCTCGCCTCCCAACGAGCTCTCCCGTACCCCGGGCTCGCCGGGTTCCGGGTTGAGGAGCGTGGCTTCCCGGGCAAGGCCCGCGTACTCGGGTATGAGGGTGAGCAGATCCCTGGCGGGCGGCTCAGGTGTGGCTCCGGGCATCGTGGCTGCGGCTCCGGGCATCGTGGCTCCTCAGGCGTACAAAGATCGACGGGACGCTGCGGGCACGCTAGTACG
This sequence comes from Streptomyces sp. NPDC058637, assembly GCF_042717325.1. Classification (NCBI taxonomy): domain Bacteria; kingdom Bacillati; phylum Actinomycetota; class Actinomycetes; order Kitasatosporales; family Streptomycetaceae; genus Streptomyces; species Streptomyces sp. NPDC058637. The sequence goes on from NZ_JBHXRD010000031.1 coordinate 57,866, forward strand.
TGCCACCGACAATCCGATTACGGCCGTACAGCGCTCACCTCGGGTAAGCGCTGCGCAGGCGTAAGCTGACGGACATGAGCGAGGCGGAGGCGGCGACGGAGCGCGACGGCGGGACCCCACCCTTCGACGTCTTCTCCCGGCAGTGCCCCTCCCGGGAGACGCTGGAGCACATCACGGGCCGTTGGGGCGGCCTGACCCTGGGGGCGTTGCACGGGAACAGGCTCCGCTTCAACGAGCTGCGCCGCCGTGTCGACGGGGTCAGCGAGAAGATGCTCTCCCAGACACTGCACGCGCTGGAGCGCGACGGTCTGGTGCACCGTGAGGCACAGCCCACCAATCCGCCGCGCGTCGACTACGAGCTGACGCCGCTGGGCCACGAGGTCGCGGGGCGGCTGGCGGGGCTCATCCAGCTGGTGGAGGGCCGGATGCCCGAGGTGCTGGACGCCCGCGGACGGTACGACGGGGCTCTCGAAGCCTGAGCCCGTCCCGGCCGGGCGGGTCAGCCCGTGCGGGGTGGACGCTGGCAGCGAGGGCAGAAGTAGCTGGACCGGTTCATCCACGGCCTCCGGCGCATCGGTGTCCCGCAGCGGTGGCAGGGTTCGTCCTCCCGGCCGTACGCGTCGAGCGACCGGTCGAAGTAGCCGGACTCGCCGTTCACGTTGACGTACAGACTGTCGAAGCTGGTGCCGCCCTGGTCGAGGGCCTCGCGCATCACGTCCCGGATGTGGCCGAGCAGCTCCGCCGTCCCCGGCCGGGTCAGCGTCGCGGTCGGCCGCTCGTAGTGCAGTCTGCTGCGCCAGAGCGCCTCGTCCGCGTAGATGTTGCCGACGCCGCTGATCAGCGACTGGTCGAGCAGGGCCCGCTTGACCGTCGTACGGCGCAGGCGCAGCGCCGTGTGGAACGCGACGTCGTCGAAGGCCGGGTCGAGGGGGTCGCGGGCGATGTGCGCGATGACGTCGGGCAGCCCGTCGGGGGTGTTGTCGTGGAGCGACAGCCCGCCGAAGGTGCGCTGGTCGACGAAGCGCAGCTCGGTGCCGAGTGCGTCGTCGAAACGGACCCTGATGCGCAGGTGCTTCTCGTCGGGGGTCCCGGCGGGCCGCACGAGCAGCTGACCGCTCATGCCGAGGTGCCCCAGCAACGAGGACCCGGCGTCGTCCGACGGCACGGCCTCGTCCAACGGCACCCAGAGGTACTTGCCGCGGCGCATCGCCGTGCCGAAGCGCAGGCCGCGCAGCCGGGCCGCGAAGTCCACACCGCCCGCGAGGTGACGCCGGACCGCACGTGGGTGCAGGACCTCGACGTCGTCGACGGTGCGGCCGGCGACCCAGCGCTCCAGGCCCCTCCGGACGACTTCGACCTCGGGCAGTTCGGGCACGGTGACTCCTTCGGCACGGGGAAGACAGCGAGAGCCCCCCGGTGCACACGGCACCGGGGGGCTCTCGAATGGTTCAGGCAGGAGCTGCGTCCGTCGTCGGCAACGGGTCGGCAGGGGTGTCGGCGGCCCCTCCGTCGGCAGCGGCTTTCGCCACGGCCTCCCGTGCTTCCGCGGCGGCGCTGATCTCACGCCAGGCGGATTCCGCCGCCTGCTGCTCCGCTTCCTTCTTGCTACGGCCGGTGCCGGTGCCGTACGAGACACCACCGACGCGAGCGGCAGCGGTGAAGGTCTTCTCGTGATCCGGACCGGTCTCCGTGACGAGGTACTCGGGGACTCCGAGGCTCTCGCTCGCGGTGAGCTCCTGGAGACTGGTCTTCCAGTCCAGGCCGGCACCGAGGTTCGAGGACCTGTCGATCAGTGGGTCGAAGAGCCGGTGCACCAGCTCCGAGGCCACATCGAGGCCCTGGTCGAGATAGACGGCGCCGATCACCGCTTCCAGGGTGTCGGCGAGGATGGAAGCCTTGTCCCGGCCACCCGTACCCTCTTCACCGCGGCCGAGCCGGATGAAGGAGCCGAGCTCTAGGCCGCGGCCCACTTCCGCAAGTGCACGTGAGTTGACCACCGCGGCCCGCAACTTGGCCAGCTGGCCTTCGGGCAGGTCGGGGTGGGTGCGGTACAGCGTGTCCGTGACCACCAGGCCGAGCACCGAATCCCCGAGGAATTCGAGCCGCTCGTTGGTGGGCAGACCGCCGTTCTCGTATGCGTACGAACGATGGGTCAGCGCACGCACCAGAAGGGCGGACTCGAGGTGATACCCGAGCCGCCCTTCCAGAAGCGTGTGGGACGAGGCTGTGTTGACGTTGTCTGCCTGCTTCTTGGCGCTGGACAACTCAGACATCGTGCCTCTCACCAGCCGCTCAGACCTCGAGGACCTGGCGCTTGTTGTAGGTGCCGCAGCTCGGGCACGCAATGTGCTGGAGCTTCGGCTCCTGGCAACGCTCGCACGAAACCAGGGTGGGGACCGCAGCCTTCCACTGCGACCGGCGGTGGCGCGTGTTGCTGCGCGACATCTTCCGCTTCGGAACAGCCACGGCTACTTCTCCTGCTTCTCGTCGACGCCAGGTTCGGCGCCGCCCATGTTGTCCTTCTCGCCGTCCTGAACGGTATCGGCGAGTCCTTGCAGTGCCGCCCAACGTATGTCGACGGCTTCGTGGTGGTGGCCCGGATTCTCGTCCAGCCTGATTCCGCATTCGGAACACAGGCCGGCACAGGTCTCCTTGCACACCGGCTGCAGCGGCAGTGCGAGCACCACCGCGTCACGCAGCACAGACTCGAGGTCGAACAAGCCGTCCTCGAGGAAGAACCTGTCCTCGTCGTCCTCGGCGTCGTCGACCGGATCCGCGGTCCTGCTGCGGTTCCGGTCATCGGCGTCAGGGTACGAGAACATTTCCTGGAAGTCCGCCTCGACCTCAAGGCGCAGCGGCTCCAGACACCTTACGCACTCCCCCTCGGCCGTCGCACGGGCGGTGCCTGTGACAAGCACCCCTTCCATGACCGATTCGAGGCGGAGGTCCAGCACCAGGGGTGCCTTCTCCGGCACACCGATGACCCCGTCGATACCGAGGTCCTTGGGTGCTTCCACCGAGCGGGTGAGCCGCTTGAGGGCACCGGGACGCCGACCCAGCTCGCGCGTATCGAACACGAGGGGGTTGCGGTGGTCGAGGTGACCGTTCAGGGCTTTTCCTGCTTTCGAAAATCATGTGCAATGTGCGGCTTCCGGAGCGACCGCCCTCGATCCGGAGGGAAAGCGGGCAGCCGGGATCGCGGACATACGCGCGACCGAGGATCCAGGATACTTGACGTGACGCCCAGCTCCCAATCCGGTCCGGCCGCCCTCCGGCGGCCGGCGCTCAGCGCTCCTGTTCGTACCGGCGGAGCTGTTCCAGATCGATCATGCCGGTGTCGAACAGGCTGGTCTCGTCGAGCGCGCTCTCGCCCTGCGCGGGCACCTGGGCCTGCTGCTGCCAGCCGTACTCCTGCTGCTGCGGCTGGTTCGGGTCGTAGCCCTGCTGCTGGTAGCCGGCGTAGGGGTCGGGCTGCTGCTGGTAGCCCGCGTACGGGTCGGCCTGCAGCGGCTGGTCCTGGTAGGCGTACGTCTGGGCGTACTGCGGCTCCGGCTGGGCCTGCACCGGGAAGTCCGGCTGTGCCGGCACCGGGAACCCTGCCTGCGCCGGGTCCCGGTAGTCCGCCACCGGCGCGTAGTCCGGCTGCGCGGGCTCCGCGTAGACGGGCTGCGGGGGCTCCGGGGTGGAGATCTCGGCCAGACCCGCCCAGTGGTCCTCGTCGCTGGTGCGCAGGTGCCCGCCCGCGGCGTCCTGGGCCGCCATGTGCGCGCCCAGGTCGTCGGTGGCCACCCGGCCGTGCAGCTTCTGCCGGCCCCGGCCGACGGCCTCCAGCGTCTTGGCCAGGACGGCCTCGAAGGCGCCGAGCTTGGTGTCGACGTAGTCGTCCGCGCGCCGCCTGAGCGTCTCGGGGTCCGCGCTGCGCTCGGGCGCCTCGGCGAAGTCCGGGTCCTCGTAGCCCTGGGCGTCGAGCCCCTCGCCGCGGCCCAGGAGCTTCTCCCGGCCGCGGTCGACGGAGCCGATGGTCTTGGTGAGGACGACCTCGAAGTTGGCGAGCTTGCTGTCGACGTACTCGTCGGCCTCACCACGGACCTCGTCGGCCTCCCTGCGGGCCTCGGACAGGATCCGCTCGGCCTCCGCCTGGGACCGCCGGGCGATCTCGGTGTCGGAGATCAGCGAGCCGCGCTGGGCCCGGGCGGACTCGACGATCCGCTCGGCCTCCTGCCGGGCCTGCTCGACGAGCTGCTCACGGCCGCCGATGAGCTCCTCGGCGTGGGCGAGCGAGCCGGGCAGGGCCTCCCGGACCTCCTCCAGCATCGCGAGCAGATCGGCGCGGTTGACCACGCAGGACGCCGACATGGGCATGGAGCGGGCGTTCCCGACCGCTTCGACGATCTCGTCGAGCTTCTTCTGCACGTCCACCGTGTGCTCGCCACTCTCTGCTGCTGTTGGAGACGGACGGGACGACTGTAAGGCCAGTCGCCGCCCGTCCGACACCTGGTGACGGGCGGTCAGCACATCACTTCTGGCCGAGACGCTCCACGAGGGCGGTGTGGACCGGCGGCGGCAGCAGGTGGGACACGTCGCCGCCCCAGGTGGCGACCTCCTTGACCAGCGAGGACGACAGGAAGCTGTAGGTCGGGTTCGTCGGCACGAAGAGCGTCTCGACCCCCGAGAGCCCGTTGTTCATCTGGGCCATCTGCAGCTCGTAGTCGAAGTCGCTCACGGCCCGCAGGCCCTTCACGATCGCCGGGATGTCGCGCTGCTTGCAGAAGTCGACCAGCAGGCCGTGGAAGGACTCGACCTCGACGTTGCCGAAGTCGGCGGTGACCTCGCGGATCAGCTCCATCCGCTCGTCGACCGTGAACAGCCCCTTCTTGGACTGGTTGATCATCACGGCGACGTGCACGACGTCGTACAGCTTCGAGGCTCGTCCGATGATGTCGAGATGTCCGTTGGTGATGGGGTCGAACGACCCCGGACAGACGGCGCGGCGCAACGTGGTTCCCTCGCTCTCCGATGCGGTCATCGTGCGTCTTCGCACGTAGAGGCGGCGCGACCGTACCAAAGCGTCCCCTCGCCGTAGCGGCGGGACCGCAGTGGTTCGAATCCCTCGGGCCAGTCGAATTCCCCGCCTCTGGTGCTCCGTTCCACCGTGACGAGCGCATCGCCCGTGAGCCACCCCTGAGCACGGAGTGTGAGCAGTATCTCGCCAAGATCGCCATCGGTGACGGCGTACGGCGGGTCGAGGAACACTACGTCGTACGGGTCCGCGGGAGCCGGTCCTGTCACGATCTGCTCCGCTTTGCCCGCACGGACCTCGGCGCCGGGGAGACCCAGGGTGCGGACGTTGTCACGGACGGTCCGGACTGCCCTGGCGTCGGGCTCGACGAGCAGCGCGTGGACCGCCCCGCGGGAGAGCGCCTCCAGTCCGACGGCGCCGGAGCCCGCGTACAGGTCGGCGACACGGATGCCGTCGAGGGTGCCCAGGAGCGCTTCCCAGGTGGAGAAGAGGCCCTCGCGCGCACGGTCGGAGGTGGGGCGGGTGCCGGTGCCGGGCGGTACGGCCAGGCGGCGTCCGCCGGCCGATCCGGCGATCACGCGGGTCATGGGTGTCTGGTCCTAGGGTCGCGGGCGGCACGCAGGACGGGACGCGTGCCGTACTCCCCACGATATGGCGTCGGTGCGGATCCGGCCCCGGTCACCCCTTGTCGAGGTATTCCTCCCGGTCCTTGTCCAGGAGCGCGTCCAGCGCGGTGCGCAGCTCGGGGAGCCGCTCCAGCGCGGGATCGTCCGCGACGACGCGGACGGCCTCCTCGCGGGCCGCGGCGATGACCTCCTCGTCGTCGATGACGCTGAGCACGCGCAGGGAGGAGCGGACGCCGGACTGGGCCTGGCCGAGGACATCGCCCTCGCGGCGCTGTTCGAGGTCGATCCTGGACAGCTCGAAGCCGTCGAGGGTGGCGGCGACGGCGGAGAGCCTGGCGCGGGCGGGGCTCGCCTCGTGGGCCTCGCTGACCAGCAGGCAGAGGCCGGGTGCCGAGCCCCGCCCCACGCGGCCCCGCAGCTGGTGCAGCTGGGAGACGCCGAAGCGGTCGGCGTCCATGATGACCATCGCGGTGGCGTTCGGGACGTTCACCCCGACCTCGATGACGGTGGTGGCGACCAGGACGTCGACCTGCCCGGCGGCGAACCCGCGCATCACGTCGTCCTTGTCGTCGGGGTGCATCCTGCCGTGCAGCACCTCGATCCGGAGGCCGGCGAGAGCGCCCTCGCGGAGCTGTTCAGCGATCTCCAGCACGGCGAGCGGAGGACGCTTCTCGGCGTCGACGGCGGCCGACGGGGCGTCGGCCCGCTTCTTCCCCTTCTTCTTCTCGGCGGCCTCGTCGGCGTCGTCCCCGATGCGGGGGCAGACGACGTAGGCCTGGTGGCCGTTCTCCACCTCCTCGCGGACGCGTTCCCAGGCGCGGCTGAGGAAGTGGGGCTTGTCCTTGGCGGGGACGACGTGGCTGGCGATGGGCGAGCGGCCGGCCGGGAGCTGGTCCAGGACGGAGGTCTCCAGGTCCCCGAAGACGGTCATCGCGACCGTACGGGGGATGGGTGTGGCCGTCATGACGAGCAGGTGCGGCGGCTGCTCGCCCTTGGAGCGCAGGGCGTCGCGCTGTTCCACGCCGAAGCGGTGCTGTTCGTCGACGACGACCAGGCCGAGGTCGTGGAAGCGCACCTTGTCCTCGATCAGCGCGTGCGTGCCGATGACGATCCCGGCCTCGCCGGTGACCAGGTCGAGCAGTGCCTGGCGACGGGCCGGGACACCCATGGACCCGGTGAGCAGCACCACCTTGGTGCCCCGGTCGGAGCCGCCCAGCATCCCGCCTTCGGCGAGCTCGCCCATCATCTCGGTGACGGACCTGTGGTGCTGCTGGGCGAGCACCTCGGTGGGGGCGAGCATCGCGGCCTGGCCGCCCGCGTCGACGACGGTGAGCATGGCGCGCAGGGCGACCATCGTGTTGTGGGTGACCGTGAAGTGATCGGTGACGTACGCGTGACTCGGGTGGGCGACGCTGATGCACTGGACCGGCTTTCGCCCGACGTACTCGACCGAGCGGATTCCACGCAGGAACGTGTTGGACTTCGGTCGGGTCCGCATGCGTGAGGCCTTGCGAGTGAGTCGGAACGGCACGTACTCGGCAGGCATGGCGATCGATACGTTGAAGGCCGACTGTTTCGGATGCACCCTGGCGCGCCCACCGAGTGAACGAACGAGCCAGGCCACGTCGTCGGCCAACTGCCGCGAGGCCGAGCAGAACGAGACGCACATCCCCTGAGCGTCCACGGTCCCGTCCGTGTCCATGAGCCCTTGCAGGACAGCGAGCCGATGCTTGATCGTCGTGTTCTTGAATACTGGTGGGATGAATTTGCGGTGCGATGCAGCCCCCCACAGATTCAGCGCACGCAGCACGCTGATGACCGGGTTCCTTCGCGATCCGCTCCTGACCCCCGTCATCCGGATGGTGTAGTCACACGCCGAACCCGGCACGGGTAGCAGCTCGCAGTCCGGTGCCAGTGCGGATCGCGCTGCCATCAGGATCTCGTCGTCGGCCGTGGGCAGACGCAGGTTGTGACGGAACGAGCCGTCCCCGAGCAGCAATCCGAAGACATAGGGGTCGAGGGGCGGCTCCGACCCCGATGTGAGATCCGCCGGTGCGGCGGACGGGAGATACCACTTGGACGACCCGTTGGCCTTGGACGTGTCCATCCTGATCTCGCGGGTCGTCATCACCTTGGGCGTTTCCCCGCGTGCCCAGGCACAGCTGGTCCCGACGATCCACAGATGCTCGTCATCGGCTTCGACCACCGTGTCGTCGGAGAGAACAAGCCGCCAGACATCCCGCTCCCCCTGGGGAAAGACCCCGTCGACTGCGGCGACTTCCCCCGTGGGAACCACTACCTCGTCGCCCTGCACGACGGTCCCCATGGGCTTGTAGCCCTCGGGGGTCAGAACCAGCGCGTCGAACGGCTGTGCTTTCCCCGATCCCACCTCGCCCTGCAGCAGCCGGTGCATCGGGTGTTCCGTCGCCAGGTCGGCGAAGATCTCTCCGGTGACCTTCCGCTGGCCTTCGGTGAGCGTGAAGGGCAGCTTGGCGTCGAAGGCGTCGAGCAGTCCACCGGGGACGGATCCGCGGGCCACCGCGGGGAGCTGGGTGTCCGCGTAGCGGCGGCGGGCGAGCGCGACCTGGAGGACGAAGGCCTCGTCCCACTTCAGCCGCTCCCGGGCGGCCGTGACGTCCGCCTTGGTGTGCGGGCGGTGGATCTTGAGCAGGGCCTCGGGCAGCGGGACGAATCCGCGTCCTTCCCGGAGTGTCCCGGGCAGCGGGTCGACGGCGTCCCGCGCGCTGGGCAGGACCGTGTCGACGGCCTTGGCGATCCGCCAGGAGTCGAGCTGTTTGCAGGCCGGGTAGATCGGCAGGAGCTGCCCGGCGAAGGCGTCGACGGCCTCGGTCGCCTCGTCCTCGTCCCGCGCGTCGAGGAGCTGGTACGTGGGGTGCGCGAGCTGCATCTTCCGGTTGAAGACGGATGCCTTGCCCGCGAACATCGCCCGCCGGCCGGGGAGCAGTTCCTTGTGCGGCTTGTGGACGCCGTGTCCGAAGAAGACCAGCTGGAGTCTGCCGCTGCCGTCGGTGAGGGTGACTTCGAGGCGTTTGCCGCGGCCGTTGTTGAACATCATGATCCGCGCGTCGACGACCTGGGCGACGACCGTCACGTGCTCGTCCAGCGGGAGGTCGGTGAGCGCCGTGAGGCGGCCCCGCTCCTCGTAGCGCCGGGGGTAGTGGTGCAGCAGGTCGCCGACCGTGTGCAGGTCGAGGTGCTCGGCCATCACCTTCGCGGTGGCTCCGCCGAGCAGTTTCTTGAGGGGTTCATCGAACGCGGACACGTGGTCCATTGCACACCACGCCACTGACACCGCCGCGGGGCGCCGCACCGGGCACCGGCTATTCGACGCCGATCAGCAGGGGCGCGGCCTGGTGGCCGCCCCGGTAGACCACGGTGTCGACGGCCGGGTAGCCCTCACGGACGTGCTCCCCCAGGGCGTCGGCCAGCGCGTCGGGTACGTCCTCGCCGAGGACGAGGGTGACGAGCTCGCCGCCCGACGACAGCATCCGGTCCAGGACGGTGCGGGCGGTGCCCTCGACCTCCTCGCCGATGACGGCGACGTCACCGTCGATCAGGCCGAGCGTGTCGCCGGCCTGGCAGATGCCGGCCATGGTCCACGACTGCCTCTCGGCGACGGCCAGCTCGGCGTACCGGGTGGCACCGGCCGCCGCGGTCATCGCGACCACGTCCTCGTCGAAGCCGCGGTCCGGTTCGTGGACCGCGAGCGCGGCGATGCCCTGGACGGCGGCGCGGGTGGGGACCAGGGCGACGCGGACGCCCTCGGTCCTGGCCTGTTCGGCGGCAGCGGCGGCGGTGTGGCGCAGGTCCGCGTCGTTGGGCAGCAGGACGACCTCGCGGGCATGGGCCCGGCGGATCGCGTCGACCAGTTCGCCGCTGGCGGGCGGCTCCCCGGGGCGGGCCAGCACGGTGGTCGCCCCGGCCTCCGTACAGAGGGCGGAGAGTCCGTCGCCGGGGACCACGACGACGACCGCGCGCTGGACGGGTTCCCGGTGCGCCCGGACGCGGTCGGCGGCGAAGTGGGTGATGCGGATCCGGTACGGCCGGCCCGCCTCGACCCCGGCCTCCACGGCCGCCCCCGCGTCGTCGACGTGGACGTGGACGTTCCACAGGCCGTCGCCGCCGACCACGACGAGCGAGTCGCCCAGCGCGTCCAGTCTGGCCCGCAGCCGGTCGACGGCGTCGTCACGGGCCTCCAGCAGGTAGATCACCTCGAAGGCGGGCCCGCTGGCCGCGCCCTCCTGGGCGCGGTCGCCGGTAGGGGGCAGGGTCTCCGGGGCGAGCTGCGGGGTGCGCGGCGGGGCCTGTCCGCCGACGGCTTCGAGGAGCGCCCCGAGCACGGTCACGAGCCCGTGTCCGCCCGCGTCCACGACTCCGGCGCGGCCGAGGACGGCGAGCTGGCCCGGGGTCGCGGCCAGCGCGGTGCGCGCCCCTTCGTGGGCGGCTTCGAGCACTGCCGTGAGTCCGGCGGTCGCGGCGGTGGCCCCCGCGGCCTCGGCAGCGGCGGTGGCGACGGTCAGCACCGTGCCCTCGACGGGGTGGGCGACGGCCGACCGTGCGGCGGCGGCGGCCTCGGCGAGGGCCCTGCGCAGGTGGTCCGCGTCACCCGCCTCTGCCAGCACCCCCGCCATGCCGCGCAGCAGCTGGGCCAGGATCGTGCCGGAGTTCCCGCGGGCGCCGATCAGGGCGCCGTGCGCCATGGCGCGCACGGCGTCGGGGCGGGCGGGCACGGTGGAGCCGGTCTCGTGGGCGGCGAAGACGGCTTCGACGGCCGCCGCCGCGGACTCCACGGTGAGGTAGAGGTTGGTGCCGGTGTCCCCGTCGGCGACGGGATAGACGTTGATGGCGTCGATCGCCTCGCGCTCACGGCCCAGGGCCTCCAGCGCCAGTGAGCACCAGGTGCGCACCGCGACGGCGTCCAGATCGTCGGGGGACTGCGGCACCGTTGGTCCTCCTCGGGACGGCCGTGGCGGGGCTGGCTGCACCGCAGAGTAGTCCTCGCGCGATGCCCCGGGCGGGGACAGGGGTGGGGCGGGGGGCCCGGCAACCCGTGGTAGTTTCGTATCCCCGACGCAGGCGTTGTATGCTGCTTCGGTTGCCCGGTGAGAGCCGGGCCATTCCCCCGGTGCCGCCACTTCAGTAAAATGATTCGGGCGCGCCGGAATTCACTGTAAGTGCATCTGAAGTCTTTGGAGTGACCCGTGGCTGCCAACTGCGACGTTTGCGGCAAGGGGCCGAGCTTCGGCAACAGCATTTCGCACTCGCACCGCCGTACGTCCCGTCGCTGGAATCCCAACATCCAGCGCGTGCGTGCCGTGGTCGGTCGGACGCCGAAGCGGCTCAACGTCTGCACCTCGTGCATCAAGGCCGGCAAGGTCGCGCGCTGACGTCTCGTCGTAGCGCAGCCTTCCGGTTGCCCAAAAAGCCGGTCCACCTCGGTGGACCGGCTTTTTGCTGTGCCCGGCCGCCCGGCGCAGAGCAGCCCGGCGCCGTGGTGGCGGTCAGCGGGCGCGGGTCGTCCAGCCGTGGTCGACGGGGCCTATCCCGCCCCCCAGGGCGAATCCCGCCGCGATCGCTCCGGTGACGTATGCCTTGGCGGCCCGTACCGCGGTCGGCACGTCCTGGCCGGCGGCGAGTCCGCAGGCGATCGCGGAGGCCAGGGTGCAGCCCGTGCCGTGGGTGTGCCGGTTGTCGTGCCTCGGGGCGCGCAGCCAGTGCTCCTCGCTGCCGTCCGTCAGCAGGTCCACGGCCTCGCCCGGCAGGTGACCGCCCTTGACGACCACCCAGCGCGGCCCGTAGGAGAGCAGTTCGGAGGCGGCCCGCCGCATGCCCGGCTCGTCGGTGACCGTGAGGCCGGTGAGCTGTGTCACCTCGTCGAGGTTCGGGGTGGCCACCGTCGCGACGGGCAGCAGCCGGGTGCGTACGGAGTCGAGTGCCTCGGCTGCCAGCAGCGGGTCCCCGTGCTTGGAGATCCCGACGGGATCGACGACGACGGGGACGCCGGTCTCCGCGAGGAGTCCGGCGACGGTGTCGACGAGGACGGCCGACGCCAGCATTCCGGTCTTCACGGCCTGTACGCCGATGTCGTCGACGACGCTGCGGTACTGGGCGCGTACGGCTTCGGCGGGGAGTTCCCACGCGCCCTGCACACCCAGGGAGTTCTGGGCGGTCACCGCGGTCAGCACGCTCATGCCGTGGGCGCCGAGCGCCAGCATCGTCTTCAGGTCGGCCTGGATGCCCGCACCGCCGCCGGAGTCGGATCCGGCGACGGTGAGCACGCGGGGAGGTACGGCGGTGGGTGCGGTCATGTCCGGGAATCTACTGGGCGTCCTCGATGGAGCCGAAATGGTCCCAGCCGCCCTTGCTCGTCCAGGGCGCCCCGTCGACGGTGACCTGGGGCAGCGCGGACGGGTTGAGGACCTCGCCGATCACCCTCCAGCGGGCCGGGAGCTTCACGTCCGGCGGGAACGTCGCCACGATCGCGTGGTCCTCCCCCCCGGTGAGCACCCACTGCAGCGGGTCGACGCCGACGGCCTGCCCGATGTCGGACATCTGCGAGGGGATGTCGATCAGCCCGGAGCGCAGATCGATCCGGACCTGGCTGGCCTCGGCGATGTGCCCGAGGTCGGCGACGAGCCCGTCGCTGACGTCGGTCATGGCCGTGGCGCCGAGTCCGGCCGCCGCGGGGCCCGCGTGGTACGGCGGTTCGGGGCGCCGGTGGGCCTCCACGAAGGCGCGGGGCGAGCGGAACCCGCGGGAGAGCACGGCGAATCCGGCGGCGGACCAGCCGAGCCAGCCGGTGACGGCCACGACGTCCCCGGGCCGTGCGCCGCCCCGGGTGACGGGTTCGTGGTTGCGCAGGTCGCCGAGCGCGGTGATCGCCACGGTGATGGTGTCCCCGCCGACGACGTCGCCGCCGACGACGGCCGCACCGGCGACCTGGCACTCGTCACGCAGCCCGTCCATCAGCTCGGCGGCCCAGGTGACCGGGAGGTCGGCGGGGACGACGAGGCCGAGGAGCAGGGCGGTGGGCACGGCTCCCATGGCCGCGATGTCGGCGAGGTTCTGCGCGGCGGCCTTGCGGCCGACGTCGTACGCCGTCGACCAGTCGCGGCGGAAGTGCCGCCCTTCCAGCAGGATGTCCGTACTGGCCACGACCCTGCGGTCGGGAGCGGCCACGACCGCGGCGTCGTCGCCGGGTCCCAGCCGTACCGCCGGAGTGGTGGTGAGCCGGGAAGTGAGCTCTCTGATGAGCCCGAACTCCCCCAACTCGCCCACGGTTCCCTTCACCGAGACTCACCTCTCATTTATCGCACCGGACACCTGTCCGGGCTGCTTCAGCGGCCGGAGGTCCGGACCGTGGACAGGCTGACGACGGGAGCCGGCAGCCCGGGGACGTACGGGCATCGCTGTCCCTCTTCCGCTCCGGTGGGCTCGCGGTCGCGAGCCCTCACTGCTGTCGGTACCGTCAGGAGATACGTCAACTTCTGCGGTGCGGGCGCCACGCTGGGAGCGCCGACCGGCCCGCAGGTCTCCCCGTGGCCCTCGGCGACGCGATAACGTGGCGTCCCTTTCCCCCACATGATCCTCGTGGCCGCCCTGGAGGTTCCGTGGTACAGGCGTACATCCTTATCCAGACAGAGGTGGGCAAGGCGTCGATCGTCGCCGAGACCATCGCCAGACTTCCGGGAGTGATCCAGGCAGAGGACGTCACAGGCCCCTACGACGTGATCGTGCGCGCGCAGGCCGACACGGTCGACGCGCTCGGCCGCATGGTGGTCGCCAAGGTCCAGCAGGTGGACGGCATCACACGGACCCTGACCTGCCCGGTCGTTCACCTCTGACCCCCGTCTACGCTGGTCCGGTGACGCACACCCGCCGCCGGTCCCGCCGCTCCGCACTTCTCGTCCCGTCCGCCGCCCTGGCCGTCCTGGCCGCGGCGGGCTGTGCCGGGCAGCCCTCGGTCGCGGTTCCCACGCCGTCGCCGGAGGCCGCCGCGTACTGCGGGGAGCTGCACAAGGCGCTGCCGAAGACCGTCGTCGGCCTGGAACGGAGTGACCCCGGACCGGACTCGGTGCTGACCGCCGGCTGGGGGGACGGGGCGATCGTACTGCGCTGCGGCGTCCCCCGGCCCGCGAAGATGGACGACGCCCAGTCCGAGGGCGTCGACGCGGACGGCGTCAACTGGCTGCTGGAGCAGCCGGATGACGCCGGTCCGCGGTTCACGACCACGTACCGCAAGGCGTACGTCGAGGTGACACTCGGGGTGGAGTACGCCCATGACATCACCCCGCTGTCGGCGTTCGCCGTACCTGTGGAAGAGACGGTTCCCGAAAGCCTCTAGTCGCCTCTCCCCCGCAGGGTGTGCGGGGGCGGAGGCGCGGGCGTCGAGGGTCAGCGAAGCCCGGTGGAGCGGGCGAGTGCCGCCTGGACCAGCCGGTCCACCAGCTCCGGGTAGTCCACCCCGGTCTCCTGCCACATGCGCGGGAACATGGAGATGGGCGTGAAACCGGGCATGGTGTTGATCTCGTTGATGACGAACGTGCCGTCCTCGGTGAGGAAGAAGTCGGCGCGCACCAGGCCTTCGCAGGAGGCGGCCTCGAAGGCCTCGACGGCGAGCCGCTGTACCTCGGCGGTCTGCTCCTCGGTGAGCGGCGCGGGTACCAGACCGGCCGCCGAGTCGATGTACTTGGCCTCGAAGTCGTAGAAGTCGTGCGCGGTGACCGGCGGGATCTCGGCGGGCACGCTGGCGCGCGGTCCGTCCTCGAACTCCAGCACGCCGCACTCGATCTCCCGGCCGCGCAGCAGGGACTCCACGAGGAACTTGGGGTCGTGCCGGCGGGCCTCCTCGATCGCCTCGTCGAGCCCGGCCGCGTCGTCGACCTTGGTGATGCCCATCGAGGAGCCGCCGCGGGCGGGCTTGACGAACAGCGGCCAGCCGTGCTCGGCCGCGAACTCCATGACGCGCTTGCGGGCGGCGGGGCGGTCGGACTCCCACTCGCGGGGGCGCACGACCTCGTACGGGCCGACCGGCAGCCCGAAGGAGGTGAACACCCGCTTCATGTACTCCTTGTCCTGGCCGACCGCCGAGGCGAGGACACCGGCGCCGACGTACGGCACTCCGGAGAGCTCCAGGAGCCCCTGGAGCGTGCCGTCCTCGCCGTACGGGCCGTGCAGCACGGGGAAGACGACGTCGACCTCGCCGAGCACCGTGGGCACCGCGCCCGGTTCGCTGTACACGACCTCGCGGTTGCCGGGGTCGACGGAGAGCGCGACGGCCCCGCGCGCGGACTCGGCCAGCTCGTCCACGTTCGGTACCCGCCGGTCCGTGATGGCCATGCGGGCAGGGTCGTCGGCCGTGAGGGCCCAACGGCCGTCCGTGGTGATGCCGATCGGCAGGACGTCGTACTTCGTCCGGTCGATGGCGCTCATCACGGCACCGGCGGTGACGACGGAGATTCCGTGTTCGGAGCTCCGGCCGCCGAACACGACCGCCACACGCGGCTTACGGCGCTGCTCGGAGCTCTGCTCGGAGCTCACGGCGCTCTCAGGGCTCTGGGGGAGGTTCTGGCTGCTCATATCGCGATGAGCGTACCTGCTGGTAAGGGATGAGTCAGCGTCGCTCGGGCTTGGCGCTGCGCGACATCAGTTCCTTGAGCGCGACCATCGGCGGCTTGCCCTCGTGGACGATGCCGACGACCGTCTCGGTGAGGGGCATGTCGACCCCGTGCCTGCGTGCCAGATCCCTTACGGATTCGCAGGACTTGACGCCCTCGGCGGTCTGTTTGGTGACGGCGACGGTCTCCTGGAGCGTCATCCCGCGGCCGAGGTTGGTGCCGAAGGTGTGGTTGCGCGACAGCGGGGACGAACAGGTCGCCACCAGGTCGCCGAGGCCCGCGAGTCCGGAGAAGGTCAGCGGGTCGGCGCCCATGGCGACGCCCAGCCGGGTGGTCTCGGCGAGGCCGCGGGTGATGAGCGAGCCCTTGGTGTTGTCGCCGAGGCCCATGCCGTCGGCGATGCCCACGGCGAGGCCGATGACGTTTTTGACGGCGCCGCCCAGTTCGCAGCCGACCACGTCGGTGTTGGTGTAGGGGCGGAAGTACGGGGTGTGGCAGGCGGCCTGGAGGCGCTGGGCCACGGACTCGTCCGAGCAGGCCACCACGGCCGCGGCGGGCCGGCGCTCGGCGATCTCCTTGGCCAGGTTGGGACCGGTGACGACGGCGATGCGGTCCGGGGTGATTCCGGTGACGTCCTCGATGACCTCGCTCATCCGCTTGGCCGTGCCGAGTTCGACGCCCTTCATCAGGGAGACGAGCACGGTGCGGGGTTCCAGGTGCGGTGCCCAGGCGGCGAGGTTGGCGCGCAGCGTCTGCGAGGGCACGGCCAGGACCGCGAAGTCGGCGCCGCGCAGCGCCTCGGCGGCGTCGGTGGTGGCCCGGACCGTGGCGGGGAGCTCAATTCCCGGCAGGTAGTCCGGGTTGGTACGGGTCGTGTTGATCGCCTCGGCGACCTCGGCACGGCGGCCCCAGAGGGTGACCTCGCAGCCGGCGTCGGCGAGCACCATGGCGAAGGCCGTACCCCATGAACCGGTTCCGAAGACGGCCGCTCTTACGGGGTGCGTCACGTGGGTCCCTTTCCTTCTGCCTTGCGCCGCTGTTCAGCACGGGCCTTGCGGTGATCGTAGAGCTCCGTGGGCGCCTTCTCGCCGCGTACCACCTCGAGCTGGGCGGTGATCGCGGCCATGATGACCTCGGTGACCTCGCGCAGCACCTCGGGTGTCGGTTCGCTCCCGTGGAAGCGGGAGAGGTCGACGGGTGGTCCCGCCCGCACCTGGAGGGTCTTGCGGGGGAACAGCCGGAGCTTGTTCTCCTTGGCGTACGGCGGCATCGCGAGATTGGCGCCCCACTGCGCGACGGGGATGACGGGGGCCTTGGTCATCAGCGCGACACGGGCGGCGCCGGTCTTGCCGGCCATCGGCCACATGTCGGGGTCGCGGGTGAGGGTGCCCTCCGGGTAGAAAGCGACGCATTCGCCCCGTTCGATGGCGGCGACGGCGGCACGGAAAGCGTCCAGCGCATTGGTCGTCTCGCGGTACACGGGGATCTGTCCGGTGCCACGCAGCATCATTCCGACAAAGGGCGTCCTGAACAGTCCGGCCTTCGCGAGGAGCCTCGGTACCCGTCCGGTGTTGTACTGGAAGTGCCCGTACGAAAGCGGGTCCAGATACGAGTTGTGATTGACCGCGGTGATGAATCCGCCGTCGACGGGAATGTGTTCCATTCCTCGCCAGTCCCGCTTGAACAGAACCACCAGGGGCGGTTTTGCGATGGCGGCCGCCAGCCGGTACCAGAAGCCGATTCTACGGCGGGACACTCGGACGCCTTTCTCTAGGAACTGACCTGTCTGCCTGGCTCACGGTGGTGATGTCGTACGCCCGGGACCTGCTGTGTGGAGAACACCGTACGCCTCGCCTACGGGGGCGGACCTCCGGGTTGTCGTACCGGCAGGCGAGAATAAGTCTCGACGCGTACGGAGGGGGAGATCGCCACGAACACCGACCCGACCGGCTTCTGGTCCCTGGTCGTCCCGCTGAAACCGCTCGCACGGGCCAAGAGCAGGTTGGGGCGGGCGGCGGGTGAGGATCTGCGTCCGCGGCTGGCCCTGGCGTTCGCCCAGGACACGGTGTCCGCCGCGCTCTCCTGCCCGGCGGTGCGGGATGTGGTGGTCGTCACGGACGACCCGGCGGCCGGTGCCGCGCTGGCCGCCCTCGGCGCGCGCACGGTGGCGGACGCGCCTGCGGCCGGTCTCAACGCGGCTCTGGAGCACGGTGCCCGGTCGGTGCGCGCGGGGCGCCCCGGTGCCGCGGTGGCGGCGCTCAACGCGGATCTGCCCGCGCTGCGCCCGGAGGAATTGGCGCGTGTGCTCGATTTCAGCTCCGCATTCCCGCGCGCATTTGTCACCGATGCACAGGAAATCGGCACCACATTTCTTGCGGCGGCTCCGGGTGCGGAATTGCGGCCGGCTTTCGGTGGTCCGTCGCGTGCCAGGCATCTGGCGTCGGGCGCGGTGGAGATCTCGGCTCCCGGCCTCGACTCGGTCCGCAGGGACGTGGACACGGGCGACGACCTGCGGGCGGCGCTGGCGCTGGGTGTGGGGCCGTACACCGCGGGGCTGAGCGCTGGATGGCGCACGTCGCGGACCGATAGGGTTCTGCCCGTGCAGGCGACCTCGTTCACGTACGACTCCGAGACCCGCACCGGCAGTGTCCTGCTCGACGACGGCACCCCGGTGGACTTCGACGCCCCCGCCTTCGACGCGGGCGGTCTGCGGCTGCTGCGACCGGGCCAGCGGGTGCGGATCGAGACCGAGGGCACGGGTGAGGCGCTGCGGATCACCCTGGTGACGCTGCAGACCTTCTGAACCGCCCTTCCTGTGTCCGGACAGCCCGCGGGCCGGGCTCCCCGAGGGGAGCCCGGCCCGGCGCGTGTGAGGAACGAGCGGTGCCCGGTCTCACTTCTTACGTGCGGTGACCTTCTTGGCTGTGATCGAGCGTGCCGTGGTCTTCTTCGCGGGCGCCTTCTTCGCCGTGGTCTTCTTGGCGGGCGCCGTGTTGGTGGCGACCGCCTTCTTGGTGGTCGTCGCCTTCTTCGCCGGCGTCGCCTTCTTCGCCGTCGCCGTCGCCGTGGTCTTCTTCGCCGTGGCGGTGGTCTTCTTCGCGGGCGCCGTGGTCTTCTTCGTGGGCGGTGCGGTCTTCTTCGCCGCTGCCGCCGCCGTGGTCTTGCGCGCCGTGGCCTTCTTGGCGGTGGCCTTCTTCGCCGCGGCCTTCGCCGTCGTACGCGTGGAAGATCCTCCGGAGAGGCTGCCCTTGGGTGCCTTCTTCACCGCGACGTCGTTCTTGGGGAGCTTCTTCGAGCCGCTCACCAGGTCCTTGAAGCCCTGTCCCGCACGGAAGCGGGGCACGGACGTCTTCTTGACCCGGACGCGCTCACCCGTCTGCGGGTTGCGGGCGTACCGGGCGGGGCGGTCGACCTTCTCGAACGAGCCGAAGCCGGTGACCGAGACACGATCCCCCGCGACAACCGCACGGACGATCGCGTCGAGCACCACATCGACAGCGTCAGCGGCCTGCTGACGGCCGCCGACCTTGTCGGCAATCGCTTCTACGAGCTGCGCCTTGTTCACGTCTTCCCCTTCGGAGACATTGCCGGAACGATACTGTCCAGGCTTTTTCGCACGTTAGGCAGATATATACCGCAAATCAAACACGAAACGGGCTAATCACCCTAGTGCCGCAACGAAGTCGACCGCTGCGCTGTTCCGCAGAGTCAGTCACCTTCGGGGAATCGGCCCTCGTCGAGGTCCTTCATCAACCGGTCCAGACGCCTTGCCGCGTCCGGGAGATCGTGCTTAGCCGCGGCCGTGACGACCAGCAGCTTCCGGGACAGCGCCATCCTTACGCTCTCCGGGACTTGCAGCGCGCGCACTCTTGAGTGCGCTTCCTTCAATCGGTCGGCGACGAGGCCATAGAGCTCGAGTTGGCTGTCGCGTTCCATGCACCGATTGTGCCATCTGGGGCGAGTTGTCGCCCGAGGGGGTCTCAACAAGCGACTGCGCCCCCTGCCGGGAGGCAGGGGGCGCAGTTCGGGAAAAGCGCTGCTCAGGCGTTGAGCGTGCGCGGCTTGTGAGTCGGCCGGGCCGCCTCGTAAGTCGCAATGTCCGCTTCGTTCTGAAGGGTGAGGCTGATGTCGTCGAGCCCGTTCAGCAGTCGCCAGCGGGCGTTCTCGTCGAGCTCGAAGTCGACGGTGATTCCCTCGGCGAGGACCTGGCGCTTCTCCAGGTCGACGGTGATCTCGGCCGTCGGATCGGCCTCCGTCAGGTCCCACAGCGCGTCGACGACCTGCTGGTCGAGGACGACGGTCAACAGACCGTTCTTCAGCGAGTTGCCGCGGAAGATGTCGGCGAAACGGGACGAGATGACCGTCTTGAAGCCGAAGTTCTGCAGGGCCCAGACGGCGTGCTCACGGGACGAGCCCGTGCCGAAGTCGGGTCCGGCGACCAGGACCGAGGCGCCTTCGCGCTCCGGGCGATTGAGGACGAAGTTCTCGTCCTTGCGCCAGGCCTCGAAGAGCCCGTCCTCGAAGCCGTCGCGGGTGACCTTCTTCAGCCAGTGCGCGGGGATGATCTGGTCGGTGTCGACGTTGCTGCGGCGCAGCGGGACGGCCCGGCCGGTGTGTGCGGTGAATGCTTCCATGGCTCTCAGACTCCGGCGGGCGTACGGGCGTCGGACAGGTCGGCGGGCGAGGCCAGATGGCCCAGCACGGCGGTGGCGGCGGCGACCTGCGGGGAGACCAGGTGGGTGCGTCCGCCCTTGCCCTGCCTGCCCTCGAAGTTGCGGTTCGAGGTGGAGGCGGAGCGCTCGCCGGGAGCCAGCTGGTCGGGGTTCATGCCCAGACACATCGAGCAGCCCGCGTGCCGCCATTCGGCGCCGGCGGCGGTGAAGACCTTGTCCAGGCCCTCCTCCACGGCCTGCAGGGCGACCCGGACGGAGCCCGGGACGACCAGCATGCGTACGCCGTCGGCGACTTTGCGGCCGTCCAGGATCGCGGCGGCGTTGCGCAGGTCCTCGATGCGGCCGTTGGTGCAGGAACCTACGAAGACGGTGTCGACGTTGATCTCGCGCAGCGGCTGTCCGGCGGTCAACCCCATGTACTCCAGGGCCTTTTCCGCGGCGTTGCGCTCCGAGGCGTCCTCGTACGAAGCGGGGTCGGGGACGTTGGCCGACAGGGGCGCGCCCTGGCCGGGGTTGGTGCCCCACGTGACGAACGGCGCGAGCTCGGCGGCCTCGATGACGACCTCGGCGTCGAAGACGGCGTCGTCGTCGGTGCGCAGCGTCTCCCAGTACGCCACGGCGGCGTCCCAGTCCTCGCCCTGCGGGGCGTGGTCGCGGCCCCGCAGGTAGTCGAAGGTGGTCCGGTCCGGGGCGATCATGCCCGCGCGGGCACCGGCCTCGATCGACATGTTGCAGATGGTCATCCGGGCCTCCATCGAGAGCTTCTCGATGGCGGAGCCGCGGTATTCGAGGATGTAGCCCTGGCCGCCGCCGGTGCCGATCCGGGCGATGACCGCCAGGATCAGGTCCTTGGCGGTGACGCTGTCGGGGAGTTCGCCCTCGACGGTGATCGCCATGGTCCTGGGGCGGGCCAGGGGCAGCGTCTGGGTGGCCAGGACGTGCTCGACCTGACTGGTGCCGATACCGAAGGCCAGTGCGCCGAACGCGCCGTGGGTGGAGGTGTGCGAGTCGCCGCAGACGACCGTGGTGCCGGGCTGGGTCAGACCCAGCTGCGGGCCGACCACGTGCACGACGCCCTGCTCGACGTCGCCCAGGGAGTGCAGCCGGACGCCGAAGTCCGCGCAGTTCTTGCGCAGGGTCTCCAGCTGGACGCGCGACACCGGGTCGGCGATCGGCTTGTCGATGTCGAGGGTCGGGGTGTTGTGGTCCTCGGTGGCGATGGTGAGGTCGAGGCGCCGGACGGGGCGTCCCGCCTGCCGCAGGCCGTCGAAGGCCTGGGGGCTGGTCACCTCGTGCAGCAGGTGCAGATCGATGAAGAGAAGGTCGGGCTCGCCCTCCGCGCGCCGGACGACGTGGTCGTCCCAGACCTTTTCCGCGAGTGTCCTACCCATCGCTTTCCCTCCGGCCGGCGTCTTCGCCGGCCCAACTAGAGATTCGGTGCGCCGCCGTCCGGACCCCCGAGCGGGGCGGTGGCTACGGGCCTTCGTGTGGCCGCACGTACAGGTTCGCAACTTCCGGGGAAAATTGAACTTGCGTTTCACAGAGTGAGACGCGAGTATCGTCGTATGGACAACTCTAGCGGCGTCGGCGTTCTCGACAAGGCGGCTCTGGTATTGAGCGCCCTGGAGTCCGGTCCGGCCACCCTCGCCGGGCTGGTCGCGGCGACAGGGCTCGCAAGGCCCACGGCACATCGGCTTGCCGTGGCACTCGAACACCACCGCATGGTGGCGAGGGACATGCAGGGCCGGTTCATTCTCGGTCCCCGGCTCGCGGAGCTCGCGGCCGCGGCAGGCGAGGACCGTCTCCTGGCGACGGCCGGGCCGGTACTCACCCACCTGCGCGACATCACCGGCGAGAGCGCGCAGCTCTACCGCCGGCAGGGCGACATGCGGATCTGTGTCGCGGCGGCGGAGCGGCTGTCCGGACTGCGGGACACCGTGCCGGTCGGCTCCACGCTCACCATGAAGGCGGGTTCCTCCGCCCAGATCCTGATGGCCTGGGAGGAGCCGGAGCGGCTGCACCGCGGCCTCCAGGGTGCCCGCTTCACGGCGACGGCCCTCTCGGGCGTACGGCGGCGGGGCTGGGCCCAGTCGATCGGTGAGCGCGAGCCGGGCGTGGCCTCGGTCTCGGCGCCGGTGCGCGGGCCGTCGAACCGGGTGGTCGCCGCCGTCTCCGTCTCCGGACCGATCGAGCGGCTGACCCGTCACCCGGGCAGGATGCACGCCCAGGCGGTCATCGACTCCGCCGCCCGCCTGAGCGAGGCCCTGCGCCGCACCGGCTGAGCACCCAGGTCACGCCCGTCCCCTCTCCGAAGGCTGCCCCAACGCCGTGGCGGCCCCCCGACTTCCGACGCCCCTCCCGGCGCACGCCCGACGTCCCGGTGACCACTCCCCGGACGTGCGATGCGCGGGACGGTCCGCCGCCCGCCGGCTCCGCTTCTCGATCGGCAGGACCCCCGTCGCGAGGACCAGGCCCAGGCCGGCACGTCGGCGTGGACCGACTCGTACGCCCCCTCCGGCACGATGCGGCTCTCGTGCCACAGCCCCACGCGGTGCGGGACTTCTCCCCCTACGCGTACGGCCTCTCCTTCGCCTCCCTCGCCTCCCTGCACTGGACGACGCGGTACGTCCGGCGCGGGCCGGACAGCGGTGTGTGGCCGAGCAGGCCCCGGCCCGGGTCCCCGCCCAACTCCCTGAGCACGCGCGGTATCGCATGCCGATCAGCAGGACGACTGCCTCGCGCTCGGCCCCCGCGGTCGTCCGGCCAGGATTCGGCTTCACGAACATCCGCACCCCCGTTGCCGGAGAGTGTCGCTGGGCGCAGGGGTGCGACTGCCGGAACTCGGCGGGCGGAGCGGCGTGTCGACCGCGACGATCAAGTACTACCTGCGTGAGGGGCAGCTCCCGGCGGGCGTCCGGATCGGCGCGACCCAGGCCGACTACGACGAGAGCCCTCTGCGCCGGCTGCGGCTGGTGCGGGCGCTGCTCCAGGCCGGCCGCCTCCCGGTGGCCACGGCCCGCGAGGTGCCCGCCCATGTCGACGACGAGTCCCTCGGTCTGACGATCCGCCTGGGCGCCGCCCTGTGGGCCCTGCCGCACGGTCCGGCACCGGACGAGGACGCCCCGGAGACGGCCACCGCGCGCACCGAAGTGGCCGCGATGCTCGCGGAGCTGGGCCGGCCGACGGCGGAGGAACTCGGCGAACTCGCCCCCGCACACCGTTCACCGGTCGGCTCGGTGGCCACGCTCATCCGGCTCGGCCACCCCTGCGACGGTGAGTACCTCGTCGAACAGGCCCGTGTCATGCGGCGGGTGGCGATGCGGGACCTGGGCTCCGTGGAGGAGTTCCCCACGGAGGGCGAGCGGGTGGAGGCCGCCGTCGCGTCGGCCGTGCTGTCCGAGCCGCTGCCGGCGTCGCGCCGGCCGGCCCAGGCGAAGGAGGCAGCGCAACGGTATAGGCGCTGAGGGGCACACGAAAAGGCCCTTCACCGAGGTGAAGGGCCTTTTCGTGTCGAGCTGTCGTACCCCCGACCGGATTCGAACCGGCGCTACTGCCGTGAGAGGGCAGCGTGCTAGGCCGCTACACAACGGGGGCTTGTTACTTGGGTCTTGCGCTGGGCTACCAGGACTCGAACCTAGAATGACGGTACCAGAAACCGTAGTGTTGCCAATTACACCATAGCCCATGGTGTGACAAGTACCCCCGACCGGATTCGAACCGGCGCTACTGCCGTGAGAGGGCAGCGTGCTAGGCCGCTACACAACGGGGGCCCTAGCGATCCTGCATCGAGTACGTGGGTGCGACCCAGATGTTCTCGCGGGAAGGATCTGTACCCCCGACCGGATTCGAACCGGCGCTACTGCCGTGAGAGGGCAGCGTGCTAGGCCGCTACACAACGGGGGCTTGCTACTTGGTTTTGCGCTGGGCTACCAGGACTCGAACCTAGAATGACGGTACCAGAAACCGTAGTGTTGCCAATTACACCATAGCCCACTGAAACGCAACCCCTGAGGGTTCTGTTTCTGTCTGCGCTTCCCGGCCGGTTCTTTCGGCCCGCTCGGGCGGCGCAGGAAGAACATTACCTGAAGGTGTCCGGCGCTCCAAAACGGGTATTGCCTGCCAGCAGCCCGGGGAGCTCGTCGAGGCCGGTGATCCGTACGAGTTCGGGCCGTCCGCCCCGCCCTCGCCGGTCCAGCCACACCCCGGTGAGGCCCGCCGCCACGGCTCCGGCGGCGTCGATGTCCGGCTCGTCCCCGACGTAGACCACCTCGTGCGGGTCGAGCTCCAGCGCCTCGCAGGCCGCGCGGAAGGCCCTGGCGTCGGGCTTGTAGACGCCGAGCTCCCGCGCGCACAGCAGCACCTCGAAGCGGTCGCGCACGCCGAGGGCGCGCAGCTTGCGTTCCTGGTGGTCGACGGAGGAGTTGGACAGGATCGCGTGCCGGTGCGTGCCGGCCAGCGCGTCGAGCACGGGCACGGTGTCCGGGAAGAGCTCCCAGGAGCTCTCGTAGTGCCCGACGTACCGCGTGAACCACGCGTCGGCGTCCGCGTCGCTCAGCTCCGCGTCCAGGAACTCCCGGACCCGGTCCCGGCAGTGCGCGTACCAGTCGGACTCCCCCGCGGCCACGCGCGCCCAGTGGACCGAGGCGATGCGCATCCAGCGGCTGTGGTGGTCCTCGTCACTGTCGGCCAGCCCCTCCGCCCGGAGGTGCCGCAGCAGGCCGGTGCGGTCCGACCCCGCGTAGTCGAAGATCGTGTCGTCCACGTCCCAGAGGACCCCGCGAATCGCCATGCCCTCGAATCTACCCGCCCCGGAACGCGGTGATGCCGGACACCCACACTCCGTTACCGCCGCGCCGGGCCGGTGCCGTGAACGGCCGGAGGCCGGGACCCCCGAGGGGTTCCCGGCCTCCGGTGCGCGCCGAACAGTCACACGGTGAGCTTCGCGAGCGCCGCGTCGATGCGGCCGATCGTCTTCTCGCGGCCCAGGATCTCCAGGGACTCGAAGAGCGGCAGGCCGACCGTGCGGCCGGTGACGGCGACGCGGACCGGGGCCTGCGCCTTGCCGAGCTTCAGGCCGTGCTCCTCACCGGCGGCGAGGACCGCGGCCTTGAGCGATTCGGCGTTCCACTCGGCGGCGAGCAGCTTCGCCCGGGCGGTGACGAGCAGGGCGTCGGAGCCCTCCTTCATGGCCTTCGCCCAGGACGCCTCGTCCTCGACGGGCTCGTCCAGGAAGAGGAAGTCCACGTTGGCCGTGATGTCCGACAGGACCGTGACGCGGGTCTGGGCGTGCGGGGCGATCTCCGCGAACTGCGCCGCGTCGAAGGCCTCGGGCGCCCAGGGGGCGAAGGGGGCCTTCAGCCAGGGGCCGCAGGCCTCGGTGAAGGTCTTCACGTCGAGCATCCGCAGGTGCTCGGCGTTGACGTGCTCGGCCTTCTTCAGGTCGAAGCGTGCCGGGTTGGCGTTGACGTCCGCGATGTCGAACGCGGCGACCAGCTCGTCGCGGGTGAAGATGTCGCGGTCCTCGGCGATCGACCATCCCAGGAGGGACAGGTAGTTGACCAGACCCTCGGCCAGGAAGCCGCGCTCGCGGTACAGGTTGAGCGAGGCCTGCGGGTCGCGCTTGGAGAGCTTCTTGTTGCCCTCTCCCATGACGTAGGGCAGGTGGCCGAACGCGGGGGTTTCCTTGGCGATGCCCAGCTCGATGAGCGCCTTGTAGAGGGCGATCTGGCGCGGGGTGGAGGAGAGCAGGTCCTCGCCGCGCAGGACGTGGGTGATCTCCATCAGCGCGTCGTCGACCGGGTTGACGAGCGTGTAGAGCGGGGCGCCGTTGGCGCGGACGATGCCGTAGTCCGGGACGTTCTCCGGCTGGACGGTGATGTCGCCGCGGACGAGGTCGGTGAAGGTGATCGCCTCGTCGGGCATCCGGAAGCGGACGATGGAGGTCCGCCCCTCGGCCTCGTACGCCGCGGTCTGCTCGGCGGTCAGCGCGCGGCAGTGGCCGTCGTAGCCCGACGGCTTGCCGGCCGCGCGGGCCGCGTCACGACGGGCGTCGAGCTCCTCGGTGGAGCAGTAGCAGTGGTACGCGTGACCGGCGGCCAGGAGCTTCCCGGCGACGTCCTTGTAGAGGTCCATCCGCTGCGACTGGCGGTACGGGGCGTGCGGGCCGCCGATCTCGGGGCCCTCGTCCCAGTCCATGCCGAGCCACCGCATCGAGTCGAGCAGCTGCTCGTAGGACTCCTCGGAGTCACGGGCCGCGTCGGTGTCCTCGATGCGGAAGACCAGGGTGCCCTGGTGGTGCCGGGCGAATGCCCAGTTGAAGAGGGCTGTCCGGACCAGGCCCACGTGGGGGTTGCCGGTCGGGGAGGGACAGAAACGTACGCGAGGGGGCCTCCCCTGGTCGAGCGAAGCCGAGAGCTTGGGGACGGGTCCGTTATCCACGCTTGATCACCTTGTTGGTGAGAGTGCCGATGCCTTCGATGGTGACGGCGACTTCGTCGCCGACGTGCAGGGGCCCGACCCCTGCGGGGGTTCCCGTGAGGATCACGTCGCCCGGGAGCAGCGTCATGGCTTCCGTGATGTGGACGATCAGGTCCTCGATGGAGCGGATCATGTCGCTCGTCCGGCCCAGCTGGCGTTGCTCGCCGTTGACGGTGGCCTGGATCGCCAGGTTGCCGGGGTCGAGGTCGGTCTCCACCCAGGGGCCGAGCGGGCAGGAGGTGTCGAAGCCCTTCGCCCGGGCCCACTGCTTCTCGCGCTGCTGGACGTCGCGGGCGGTCACGTCGTTGGCGCAGGTGTAGCCGAAGATGACGTCCTTGACGCGCTCGCGCGGGACCTCGCGGCACATGCGGCCGATCACCACGGCCAGCTCGGCCTCGTGGTGCAGGTCCTCGGAGAAGGAGGGGTACTCGATGGCGTCGCCCGAGCCGATCACCGAGGTGGTGGGCTTGAAGAAGGCGATGGGGACATCCGGGACCTCGTTGCCGAGCTCGGCGGCGTGTTCCGCGTAGTTGCGGCCGATGGCCACGACCTTGTTGGGGAGCACGGGCGGCAGGAGCCGGACCTTCCTGAGCGGGACCTTGGTCCCGGAGAGCTCGAAGTCGGCGTACGGGATGCCCTTGATGATGTCGAGGACGAGGCTGTCGGGGCTGTCGCCCTCGACCGCGCCGAAGGCGACATTGCCGTCGATGGAGAACCTGGCGATGCGCACGGGTTGCTGTCGCCCCTCACTTGCTGGCTGGCTGAAGACTGACGCTCCAGGCTAGCGCCTCGCCCGGCGCGGACCGCCCCCATGAGGAGCGTCGTCCGGGGCGTGCGCTCGCGAGGCGGACGGAAGCCCTCGCAGTCGAGCCACCAGGGCTTTCCGACCGGCACCGCCGGCGTGCGTGCCGGGCGGCGCGACAGGACGGGCGGTCCTCGTCCGCGAGGCGGGGCGGACCGCGT
Source organism: Streptomyces sp. NPDC058637 (assembly GCF_042717325.1). Classification (NCBI taxonomy): domain Bacteria; kingdom Bacillati; phylum Actinomycetota; class Actinomycetes; order Kitasatosporales; family Streptomycetaceae; genus Streptomyces; species Streptomyces sp. NPDC058637. The sequence continues at coordinate 85,263 of NZ_JBHXRD010000031.1, forward strand.
CGGGCGGGGCGGGGCGGTCCGCGTCGGGCGAGGCACCCGCGCGGGTGGGAGGGGACAGCCTCGCGCGTCAGCCCGCGGCCGCGGCGGAGGCGGGGGCCTCCATGAGGATGGTGCGGCGGGGGTTGGCCGTCTGGGTGGGCAGGTCGACGGCGTGCTCCGGCTGTTGCGGCCTCTGCAGCCCCTCGGCGTCCTTGAGGTGCACCAGCGTGGTGCGCCGGGGGTTGGCAATGTTGCGGAACGTCATCGTCGTCTTCATCTGCCGTATGGACCCTTGTCGCTGGGGCGCCGCCCGGAGGGGGCGCGGGTTGTCGGATTCGCTATCCCTGTAAAGCGCCAGGCTAAACATCCGATTCCCCGCACAAGCGGGGATGAGACGGCGATCATGATGTGAGTTTGCTCACGAAGTAGCGGACAAAAACGCCATTACGGGCAGTCGATCGCCTGAAACAAATCAGACAATGCGTCATTGAATCTCTCATTCCGCTCCCGATCATGCCGTCTGGGACACCAGGCACCCCCGGAACACCCGACCCTATTCGTACGATTTACACCTGAACACGCTCCACTGCTTGTTACTCACCCATCACACCGTGTCATCCAGGTCACAGCCCGGTACGTGGGCCTTGTTGGAGATCCCCCACTGTGCTGGAATTCCACGCACCGCCGCGGGTTTCAGGCCCGGCGCGCAGGGCGCGACGCAGCGCCGAGTGGCGGCGGGAGGGGGAAGTACGCCGGTCACTCACGACCACCATGGGGCGCGTCCAGCGCCCCACGACGCCGACACCGTTCCGCCCGCAGTACGCGGAGGGACGCCTGGTCCAGAGGTTGCGACGCTAGTGCAGGGACGTTTCAAGAGGGATGGCACCGCTCCGGCGGAACAGGAGCCGCGCGGCGTGACGGACCGCGGTTCCTCGCCCCAGCACGCCCAGAACCCCGGGCCGGCCGCAGCCGGTGACAACGGCGACCGCGCACAACGACCGGGCACGACGAGCGCGGGCGCGGAGACGCCCACACCCGCCAAGGCCACCGGCCCCACCAGCACCGGCTCCCGGCTGGCGCTGCGCAACTGGCGCATCAGCACGCGTCTGGTCTCCCTGCTGGCCCTCCCCGTGGTCGCGGCGACCACCCTGGGCGGCATGCGCATCAACGAGTCCATGAACGACATGGACCAGTTGGAGCACATGCGGATCCTCACCGACATGACCAAGCAGGCGACCGCGCTCGCCAACGCGCTCCAGGAGGAGCGCGACAAGTCGGCCGGCCCGCTGTCGAACGGCGTGAAGGCCACCGACTTCAAGGTCAGCGAGTCCCGGAAGCGGACCGACCGGGCCAAGGACGCCTTCTTCGCCGCCACCGACGACATCGGCAACACGCCGGGCGACGAGGCGCTGGACAGCATCCACTCCAGCGTCAGCCAGATCGGCAACCAGCTCGGCGACATCGTCAGCATCCGCAAGGACGCGTACGCCGAGGGCGCCCCCAGCCTCAACACCATCGACCGGTACAGCCAGCTGATCACCTCGCTGCTGAGCCTCTCGCAGGACATGGCGCAGGCGACCAGCAACCCGGACATGATCAAGCGCACCCGCGCCCTGGCGGCCTTCTCGGCCTCCAAGGAGTACGCGTCGGTCCAGCGCGCGATCATCGCCGCGGCCCTGCCGGACGGCAACGGCGAGGCGGACCTCGACGAGAACGACAAGACCTTCGGACGCAACGCGCTCAACAAGGAAGACACGACGCGCAAGACGTTCGAGACGACCTACGCCAGCACCGGGGCCGACGCCACGGACCTCCTCGCCTCGCTGGACAACGGCAACCCCGAGATCAACTCCGCGGACATGTACGCGAAGAAGGTGCTCGACAGCCCGCTGGGCATGCAGGGCAGCACCCGGCGTACGTACATGGACTGGTACGACCAGGCGTCCAACAAGATCGGGGCGATGAACACCATCGAGGAGACCCTCCTCGGTGAGATGGAGACCAAGGCCCGCGAACTGCGCGACGAGTCGCAGCGCGACGCCCTCCTCAACGGTGCGGTCATCCTCATCGTCCTCGGTGTGTCCCTGGTCGGCGCCTTCGTCGTGGCACGGTCCATGATCCGCTCGCTGCGGCGACTGCAGGACACCGCGACCCGGGTCGCCCAGGACCGGCTGCCCGAGCTCGTCAAGCAGCTCTCCGAGACCGACCCGCAGGACGTCGACACCTCCGTCGAGTCGGTCGGCCTGCACACCCGGGACGAGATCGGCCAGGTGGCCGCGGCCTTCGACGACGTGCACCGCGAGGCGGTCCGACTGGCCGCCGAGCAGGCGCTGCTGCGAGGCAACGTCAACGCGATGTTCACCAACCTCTCGCGCCGCAGCCAGGGCCTCATCCAGCGTCAGCTCTCGCTCATCTCCGAGCTGGAGTCGCGCGAGGCCGACCCGGACCAGCTGTCCTCGCTCTTCAAGCTCGACCACCTCGCGACCCGTATGCGCCGTAACGGCGAGAACCTCCTCGTCCTCGCGGGCGAGGAGCCGGGCCGCCGCTGGACCCGTCCGGTGCCGCTGGTCGACGTGCTCCGTGCCGCCGCCTCCGAGGTGGAGCAGTACGAGCGCATCGAACTGGCCGCCGTACCGGCCACCGAAGTGGCCGGCCGGGTCGTCAACGACCTCGTGCACCTCCTCGCCGAGCTGCTGGAGAACGCCACGTCGTTCTCCTCCCCGCAGACGAAGGTCCGGGTCACCGGTCACGCCCTGCCCGACGGACGTGTGCTCGTCGAGATCCACGACACCGGTATCGGCCTCTCCCCCGAGGACCTGGCGGCCATCAACGAGCGGCTCGCCTCGCCGCCCACCGTGGACGTCTCGGTCTCCCGCCGCATGGGTCTGTTCGTGGTCGGCCGGCTGTCCCTGCGTCACGGCATCCGGATCCAGCTGCGTCCCTCCGACTCCGGTGGTACGACCGCGCTGGTCATGCTGCCCATGGAGGTCGCGCAGGGCGGCAAGCAGCCGCCGTCCAAGCAGGGCCCGGGCCAGCAGGCCGGTGCTCCCGGCGGGCTCCTCGCCGGCGGCGCTCCCGGCGCGGGCCGTCCCGGTCTCGGCGGTGCCCCCGCGGCACCCGCCAACGGTCTGGGCTCCGCCTCCGGGCCGCGCGGGCAGGTCGGTGCGGGCTCCGGTCCGCGGGCCGCGCTGCCCTCACGCGACGGCGGTCCCCGTCAGCCGCAGCAGCCGGGCGGCTTCCCCGGCCCGAGCACCCAGGGCCCCGGTCAGGCCCCCGGTCTGCCGAACCAGGGCAGGCCCGAGGGCCCGCGTCAGGGCGGCGGACTCTCCGGTGCCTTCAGCGGCGGTGCCCGGATGGGCGCACGCGGTCAGCAGGACCCGGCGGGTACGGACCCGAACCGGCCCAACCTGTTCGGTCACTCCGGTCCGGGTCAGCCCAACCGGCCCGGCCAGCAGAGCGGTCCGCCGGCACGGCAGGCTCCGCAGCCGCAGCAGGCCCAGCACGGCCAGGGCGACCAGGGCGGCTTCCAGCAGCCCGGCGGCCCCGGCCGTCAGCTGCCGCCGCCCGGCGCGCCGCGGGCCGAGCTGCCCGGCGGCAACCCCCAGCCGCAGCGTCCGCAGAACACGAGCTGGGGCGTCGAGGATCAGGGTGCGCCGCTGGACGCCCCGCGTGGTCACGAGGAGCCCGACTCCGGCAGGTTCGCCCGCCCGGGTACCTCCGCCCCGCAGCACTCCTTCGACGCGCCGAACCAGCGCCCGCCGATGAACGACCGTCAGGGCCCCGGTGCCACGGCCGAGTTCGCCCGCCCCGACTTCTCCGCACCGCAGGCGCCCCAGGTACCCCAGGTACCGGACGCGGCGAGCACCGCGCAGTTCGCGCGCCCCGACTTCAACGCGCCGCCGCAGAACCAGGGCTTCGGTGACCGGCCCCAGCAGCACCAGCAGATGCCCGCGCCGCGTCACCGTGACGACTCGGACTTCGGCGCACCGCGCCCGCCGGCTCCTGCCGCACCCGAGCCGCAGTACCGTCCGGCGCTGCCCGAGGCACTGCCGCCGGCCGGTCCGGGCGACGGGCGTACACCGCTGTACGACACGCTGGAGACGAACTGGTTCCACGGTGTGCAGCAGGGCGGTCAGCCGCCCGCCGCGGAGCCGCAGGCACCGGCCGCCCCCGAGGAGGCGGCGGGTATCCCCGCTCCGCCCATGCCGCGCCGTGGCGCGGCCGACACGGCCGCCACCAGTTCCTGGCGCGCTTCGCCCAACGACGAACTCGTCCGGCAGGCGGAACGCGTCAAGAAGCCCGCCGCGGGCGGCATCACAACGTCCGGACTTCCGCGCCGTGTTCCACGTGCCAATTTGGTGCCGGGCACTGCTCAGCAGCAGAATCATGAGTCCGGACCCCAGGTTTCGCGTGCGCCCGATGACGTACGCGGCCGTCTGACCAATCTCCGCCGGGGCATCCAGCAGGGACGACAGGCCAACAACGGTCCGTCTACCGGCAGTTTCCAACTCGGCCCCACTCACCAGCAGGAGCGTTAGTTGAGCCCCATGAGTCAGGCCGCGCAGAATCTGAACTGGCTGATCACCAACTTCGTGGACAACACCCCAGGGGTGTCGCACACGGTGGTGGTCTCCGCGGATGGCCTGCTGCTGGCGATGTCCGAAGGTTTCCCGCGTGACCGCGCCGATCAGCTGGCGGCCGTCGCCTCCGGTCTGACGTCGCTGACGGCGGGTGCCTCCCGGATCTTCGAAGGCGGCGCCGTGAGCCAGACCGTTGTGGAGATGGAGCGGGGATTCCTCTTCCTCATGTCCATCTCCGACGGATCCTCGCTGGCGGTCCTCGCCCACCCGGACGCGGACATCGGCCTGGTCGGATACGAGATGGCCCTCCTCGTCGACCGTGCGGGAACCGTCCTCACCCCCGACCTCCGCGCCGAACTACAAGGCAGTCTGCTCCACTAGGCGGCCATGCAGCGGACACTTGACACGTTCCCCCCAGGTACTACTCGAAACCCTCACCCGTCCGGCCGCTTCAGCCCCCTCACCGGCCCCTTCAGACGGCAAGGCGACACCCTGCTGTCACGCCCGGAGGATTCATGACCCCGCCACCCGCCTCACCTGATCCGTACGGCGCTCTGCACCACGCGTCGTACGACGGTGAAGGCGACCAGCCGCTGGTCCGTCCCTACGCAATGACCGGCGGCCGGACCCGGCCGCGCTACCAGCTCGCGATAGAGGCGCTGGTCAGCACAACAGCAGACCCCGCTCACCTCGGGACCCTGCTCCCGGAGCATCAGCGGATCTGCCACCTCTGCCGCGAGGTCAAGTCGGTGGCCGAGGTCTCGGCCCTGCTGTCCATGCCCCTGGGTGTGGCCAGGATCCTCGTGGCAGACCTGGCGGAAGCCGGCATGGTGGCCATCCACCAGCCGGGCAACGGAGAGGCCGGCGGCGCGCCGGATGTGACACTGCTCGAAAGGGTGCTCAGTGGACTTCGCAAGCTCTAGTGGCGGCACGGGCCGCGCCACCACTTCGGCGAAGATCGTCGTGGCGGGCGGTTTCGGCGTGGGTAAGACCACGTTCGTCGGTGCCGTTTCGGAGATCAACCCGCTGCGCACCGAAGCCGTGATGACGTCCGCGTCCGCGGGCATCGACGACCTGACCCACACCGGGGACAAGACCACCACCACGGTGGCCATGGACTTCGGACGCATCACCCTGGACCAGGACCTGATCCTCTACCTGTTCGGCACCCCCGGACAGGACCGCTTCTGGTTCATGTGGGACGACCTGGTCCGCGGCGCCATCGGCGCCGTCGTCCTCGTCGACACCCGCCGCCTCGCCGACTGCTTCCCCGCCGTCGACTACTTCGAGAACAGCGGCCTCCCCTTCGTCATCGCCCTCAACGGCTTCGACGGACACCAGCCCTACACCCCCGACGAGGTGCGCGAAGCCCTGCAGATCGGGCCGGACGCACCGATCATCACGACGGACGCCCGTCACCGCGCCGATGCCAAGAGCGGTCTGATCACGCTGGTGGAGCACGCGCTGATGGCCCGGCTCAAGTGACCGCAAGTCGGTAGTGATCTACGGAAGTTGTTGTAGTCAAGCGGGGGCGGGCTGTGTCCTACGACACGATCCGCCCCCGTGTTCATAACATTTCGACAGAGAATTGGAACCACAACACCACCCGACGCATCCGGCCGGTACCACTGCGCTCACTTGAGCCCCGCCTTTTGACGGGGCTCGCTCTTTATGCCCGTTTTATGCGAGACATAGGCCACCCGGAATTGAGCATTCCGACTGTTTGGAACGCGGCCCTTCCGCATGCTGCAATGCCTCGAACTACCGAGCAGTACGGCCCTGAACGAATAATCCGGCACAACGTTGGTGCCGACGCCGAGAGGTTGTTGGTCGAGTGAGGCGAAGCAACGAGGGCTCCGCGGCGCAGCCGGAGCGGGGCAACTTCACCCCGCCGCCGCGCGCTGCGGTGTCGCCTGCGAGCACGTCCGAGGAGGCGCCGGCAGGTGGCAGCACCAGTCGGCTCTCACCGCGCAACTGGCGGGTGCCCACCCGGCTGAACGCGATCCTCCTGATACCCGCCCTGGTCGGCCTGATCATGGGCGGCTTCCAGGTGAAGGGGTCGATCGACACCTGGAACGAGGCTCAGGACGCCGAGAAGACGGCGCAGGTCGTCCGCGCGGCCTCGGAGTACGGGCAGGCGCTGCTGAACGAGCGTGACCTCACCGCGCAGCCGCTGCTGTCCAACAAGCGCACCGCCGCCGAGGTGGAGCGGGTGCGCGCCACGACGGACGACGCCGCGGAGAAGTTCGCCTCCGCCGTGAAGGGCATGCCGGAGAAGCAGGGCCTGGAGCGCCGCCTCAAGCTGTTCCAGCTGGAGGAGCCGCTGCTCCCCGAGCTTCGCAAGGCCGCCTACGCCGAGGCGATGGACCCGGTGAAGACGGAAGAGGGCTACACCAAGGTCCAGCACTCGCTGATGGAGTTCTCCAACGAGCTCGGCCTGGGTACGGGCAACATCACCAGCTACGGCCGGACCGTCTACGCGATCGAGCTGGCCAAGGCCGCCGAGTCGCTCCAGCGCTCCATCGGCATGCACCTGCTGGTGCGCCCGAGCCAGGAGCAGGGCAAGTTCAACGACCAGGTCAAGGCGTTCGGCTCGTACAACTACCTGGAGCAGATCGCCCTCGGCGAGTTCGTCTCCGGTGGTACGGAGGCCGACGCGGCCCGGCTCAAGGAGGTCATGGCCGGCAAGGCCGCCGAGGGCGCCAAGGAGCTCAAGTCCGCCAAGGCGCAGGCCGACGCGACCGGTGAGCCGTTCGTGATGCCGCCGAGCATCGACGGTTCGGTCTTCGACGGCATGGCCCAGCAGATCGGCCTGGGCAAGAACCCCGAGCAGCTGCGGGCCAAGGGGATCACCCCGGAGACCTGGATGGCCGCGGCCACCGCCAAGTTCGACGGCTACACCACGGTCGAGAACGAGCTCGTCGACAAGGCCGTGACCGAGGCCGCGGAGATCTCCTCCAGTGCCCGCAACGACGCGTTCATCAACGCCACGATCGTGATCATCTCGCTGCTGGCGGCCTTCGTCATCGCCGGTCTCATGGCCCGCCAGATGAGCCGCGCGATGCGGCAGCTGCGCTCCGCCGCGTTCGGTATCGCCGAGCAGCGCCTGCCGATGCTCGTCGACCAGTTGTCGCGGACCGAGCCCGGCCGGGTGGACACCCGGGTGCAGCCGATCCCGATCAACACCCAGGACGAGATCGGCGAGGTCGCCCGCGCCTTCGACCAGGTGCACCGCGAGGCGGTCCGGCTGGCGGCCGAGCAGGCCATGCTGCGGGGCAACGTCAACGCGATCTTCACCAACCTGTCGCGCCGCAACCAGTCGCTCATCGAGGGCCAGCTGACCCTCATCACCGACCTGGAGAACAACGAGGCCGACCCGGACCAGCTGGAGAGCCTCTTCAAGCTGGACCACCTGGCCACCCGCATGCGCCGCAACGGCGAGAACCTCCTCGTTCTCGCAGGCGAGGAGCCCGGCCGCCGCTGGAACCAGCCGGTGCCGCTGGTCGACGTGCTGCGGGCCGCCTCCTCCGAGGTGGAGTCCTACGAGCGCATCGAGCTCACCGGCGTACCGGAGAGCGAGATCCACGGCCAGGCCGTGACCGACCTCGTGCACCTGCTGGCCGAGCTCCTGGAGAACGCCACCACGTTCTCCTCCCCGCAGACCAAGGTGCGCGTGACCGCGACCCGGCTGCCCGACGGCCGCGTCATGGTCGAGATCCACGACAAGGGGATCGGCCTCACCGCCGAGGACTTCGCGGACATCAACCACAAGCTGGCCAATCCGCCGACCGTGGACGCCGCGGTGTCCCAGCGCATGGGCCTGTTCGTGGTCGGCCGGCTGGCCGACCGGCACGGCATCCGCGTCCAGCTGCGCCCCTCGGGCGAGCAGGCGGGGACCACCTCGCTGGTCATGCTGCCGGACGCCATCACCCACGGTGGCGGTGGCGAATCCGCGCCGCAGGGTGACTTCACCGTCTCCTCGATCATGGCCGAGCAGCAGCAGCCGCAGCCGCAGGCCTTCGACCCGATGCCGCAGCAGCTGCCGATGCGTACGGCGGCGGAGCTCGGCTTCGACGACTCGCGCTACGACACCCCGGCGGCGGACTCCCCGCAGCTGGACCCGGTCAACCGCTCGCTGATGCGTGAGGAGCGACGGGCCGCGCTGGAGGCACAGACGGGCGGCGAGCGTCCGGCGTTCCCGGGCGAGGGTGTGCAACAGCCCTACGCCCAGGAGCAGTTCGGGCAGCAGCAGTACGCTCCTGAGCCGTACGCCCAGCAGCAGCAGGGCTACGCACCACAGGGGTACGAGGCCGGCTACGACCAGTACGCCCCCGAGGGCGGTTACCAGCAGCAGGCCCCGCAGCAGCCCCAGCAGCCCCAGCAGAACGGCTATGCGGAAGCCGCGTACGCGGCTCCGGAGGTCCAGCAGGAGCAGTACGCCGACCCGTTCGCGCCGCGGCCCGACCCGCCCAACCAGGGCGACTGGGCGGATCAGGGCACGTACCAGGGCGGGTACAACGCCCTCGGGCAGCCCGAAGCGGAATCCCTGCCGAGTGCTCCCCAGGAGCCGCAGGAGCACGTAGGCTTCGACCGTCCGGACCCGGCGCCGAAGGCCGGCCCCGAGTTGACCGACGCGGGTCTCCCGCGCCGGGGTGCCGGGCAGCAGCACTGGCAGCCCACCGGTAGAGGAAACGATCAGCCTGCCCCGCCGGAACAGCGGCAGCGGCCCCCGCAGCAGCAGGAACAGCAGCCGGAGCCGCAGGCGGACGGGCAAGGCACCGACGACTGGCGCTCGACCAACGACGAACGCTGGAAGCAGGCCGAGAAGCTCAAGGAGCCGAAGGCGGGCGGAATCACCCCGTCCGGGCTCCCCCGGCGCGTACCCAAGGCCAACCTGGTCGAGGGCACCGCGGAGCAGACCCAGCAGGGCGGCCCACAGGTCTCCCGCGCTCCCGAGGACGTACGGGGCAGGTTGAGCAACCTGCGCCGTGGCGTGCTGCGGGGACGTACCGCGGGTTCGGACAGCAGTAATACCTACAACCAGGAGCGTTAGTGTGAGCCCGATGAGCCAGGCGGCGCAGAATCTCAACTGGTTGATCACCAACTTCGTGGACAACACCCCCGGGGTGTCGCACACGGTGGTGGTCTCCGCCGACGGACTCCTGCTGGCGATGTCCGAGGGATTCCCGCGTGACCGTGCCGATCAGCTGGCGGCGGTCGCCTCCGGTCTGACGTCGCTGACGGCGGGTGCCTCCCGGATCTTCGAGGGCGGCGCCGTGAATCAGACCGTTGTGGAGATGGAGCGGGGATTCCTCTTCCTCATGTCCATCTCCGACGGATCCTCGCTCGCCGTGCTCGCCCACCCGGATGCCGATATCGGCCTGGTCGGGTACGAAATGGCACTTCTTGTCGATCGCGCAGGGAGCGTCCTCACGCCGGATCTCCGTGCCGAACTCCAGGGAAGTCTTCTTAACTAATAGACAGACAGTGCGTTTCTCGTCACCGCCCCATAGGGTGCGGTGGCGCGGCACCACTGGGATGGCGACCGGCAGTCGGAGGAGGAAACGTGACAGCACCCACAGGTGGACACCCGTACGAGGGTGGTCAGCGGGTCCCGGGTGAGCAAGGTGACAACCGTTTCGGCAGCTCCTCCGTACCCGGCAGACAAGGTTCGAACGACTCTTATCAGCCGTACCGGCCGTACCAGCAGCAGGACGCTCAGGGCGGGTGGCCGCAGCAGCAGCCCCAGCAGCCGTCGTGGCCGCAGCAGCAGCCACAGCGGTACGACGCTCCGCCGTCGCACATCCAGCCGGTCCAGCGGCACGAGCCCGAGCCCTCGCGGCCCGCGGCGCACAACCCGCTGGTCCGTCCGTACGCCATGACCGGCGGCCGGACCCGGCCGCGTTACCAGCTCGCCATCGAGGCGCTGGTCAGCACCACGGCGGATCTGTCCAAGCTGCAAGGGCAGTTGCCCGAGCACCAGCGGATCTGCCGGCTCTGCATCGAGATCAAGTCGGTGGCCGAGGTGTCGGCCCTTCTCTCGATCCCTCTCGGCGTTGCCCGGATCCTCGTCGCCGACCTGGCCGAGGCCGGACTCGTCGCTATCCATCAGCCCGGCGGCGACGAGACCGCCGGCGGCCAACCAGATGTGACACTGCTCGAAAGGGTGCTCAGTGGACTTCGCAAGCTCTAGCGGCGGAGCGGCCCGCTCCACTACCTCGGCGAAGATCGTGGTGGCAGGGGGCTTCGGCGTGGGTAAGACCACGTTTGTCGGTGCCGTTTCGGAGATCAACCCGCTGCGCACCGAAGCCGTGATGACGTCCGCGTCCGCGGGCATCGACGACCTGACCCATACCGGGGACAAGACCACCACCACGGTGGCCATGGACTTCGGACGCATCACCCTGGACCAGGACCTGATCCTCTACCTGTTCGGCACCCCCGGACA
>NZ_JBHXRD010000032.1:0-92095 GCF_042717325.1 Streptomyces sp. NPDC058637
GCCCTGGGGGACGACGAGGTCGCCGGCCCCGTACGCCTGCTCGGCTTCGACCCGGTGTCGATCGTGCCCGTCGGGGGCGGGGTGGGCGGGCACACCGGGGGGGGCGGGGCGCGGGGGCGGGGGAAGACCGCGCCGGGGGCCCGCTTCCCGAACCCCTGAGTCCCCTGCGATGTGCTCCGTGCCGCAGTTGGGACCGCGTGGAGCATGGGCGGGAGTATCGGGCCTGGGTCTCGTGTGCTGGTCGCCGTCGAGCCGCGACGTTGCCTGTGTTGGCCCAGGTTCGCTACTTGGGCATCAGGACGGTGTCGATGAGCTCGACCGTAGCGTTCGCGGTCGGGATGCCGCCGCAGACGATGTTCGCGGAGTCGTTGACCTTGAAGTTGTCGCCCGAGCCGGAGGTGGTGAGGTTGCTGCCTTGCAAGGTCTTGAAGTCTCCCTTCGCGAGCTGGTTCTGAGTGATCTTCTGATCCACCACGTGGTAGGTGAGGACCTTGGTCAGCTGGTCCTTGTCGGCCAACAGGGCGTCGAGATCCGCCTTCGGGATCTTCTCGAACGCCGCATTGGTCGGCGCGAACACTGTGATGTCCTTGGAGTCGTTCAGGCTGTCGCCCAGATCGGCAGCCTTTACCGCGGCGGCAAGCGTCGACAGCTCGGAGTTGTTGCCGGCCGCGGTGGCCACGGGGTCGTCTGCCATGCCGGCTGGGCTGCCTTCGCCCTCCGTCGGCAGGGACGAACAACCCGGCCCGAACGGCTGTGAGCCGCTGTCGGCGGAAGCTGTCGGCGCGGCGATTCCCAGTGCGACGGGAAAGACCGCCGCAGCTGACGCCGCGAGGACGGAGCGGCGGATGCGAGCGATGCTCATGGGACGTCTCCTCCGGTAGGGCTGTGGGCTAGACCGGTTTCATGGTCGGCCGACGAAGGCCGACCCGACCGGGAGCGCAGGCGCCGAGACGCAGACCGTGCGTATCCGGCGGGCCCGACATCCAGCGTCACACAGATCCCTCGCCCCCGCCGGGGGAGCCCGCGCCCTGAAGTTTCCCTGAGGCCGGGCAGTCGGCGTCTTCCCAGGTCACGCCAGGGATTTGTCATCTTGCCGGTGGTCGTGCAGGCCAGGTCGAACTCCGTACTGTCGACCGTCTGTGCGGAAGCGCAGCGAGCCACGTCCGGCGTACCCGGGAACCCGTCCTCAGCCCGCCGTGGCCATGCGCGCTCCGGGCACCTGCCCGTCAGGGGCGAGGAACACGGTCCGGGGCAGGGCGGCGTCGGCGGTGCGGGGCGACTCCGCCGTGGCCGGATCGGTGGTGCTGGACATCGACGGGCCGACGCCCCGCCGTCCCAGGTGTTGCCCACGGACCGCGCGGAGTCCGCGAGCACGGGCTTCGGCCCTTCGGCGTTGCCCACGGCGGCGTCGGCGGTCAGGACGGAGGCCGCGTCGGCCGGACAGAAGCCGGTACCGTTACGGAAGGCCGTGTTGCGGGTGAGCCGGATGGCGCCGGAGTTGCCCTCGTCGTTGAAGCCCAGCCCGGCGTTGTCCCACGCGGCGTCGTCGGTGAGCACCTGCGCCGCCGAGGCGGCGGTGTTGCCCCCACCGAGGGTGAAGCCGACCAACGGGACGACCTTCAAGCCGTCCGACCACTACGGCCACACCCTGGACCCGGCCGCGGACGTCCCCCTCCTGCTCAAGCGGTACGCGGGCCCGCAGGCGAACATCGGCCGCTGACCCGGGGATCCGGCCCGGACCCGGTGCGCGGCACCCGGGTTAGGGACCGACTCCCGGATTAGCCGACAGCAGATCCGCCCGGCGCGGAACGCCTGCACCTCCCGTGCCGGGCGCGGTGCTCCTAGGCTGGGGAGATGAGCAGCCACGCGCAGAACCGAGCCCGCGTCATCCCCCTGCGTCCCGTCCCCACCCCGGCACCGGGCCCCGCGCCCGCCCCCAGAGAGCCGCTCTGGCGGGACGTCGTCGGGGACGTGCTGCGCCGCGAGCGGCTCGCCCAGGAGCGGACGCTCAAGGACGTGGCCGAGGACGCCCGGATCTCGATGCCGTACCTATCCGAGATCGAGCGCGGCCGCAAGGAGGCCTCCTCCGAGGTCCTCGCGGCAGCCGCCCGTTCGCTGGGCCTCGGACTGGCCGACGTGCTGTCCCTGGCCCAGGGGGAGCTCGGCCGCCGCGGCACCGCGGCCTCCCGGACCTCCCCGGCCCGCATGTCCCCGGCCCGTGCCTCCCTGGGCGAGGTGCGGCTGGCCGCCTGACACCGGGTCAGGCGGTGGCCAGGACGCGGCGGCTGAGGACCTCGTCCGCGAGGCCGTACGCCACCGCGTCCCGCGCCGTGAAGATCCTGTCCCTGTCGGTGTCCGCCCGCAGGGTCGCCGGGTCGTGCGGCGTGTGCCGGGCCAGGACCTCCTCGACCTGCGAGCGGATCCGCAGCATCTCCCTGGCGTGCAGCCGGAGGTCGGAGACCGTGCCCTGCTGCCCGCCGCTGGCCGGCTGTCCCAGCAGCACCCGCGAGTGCTCCAGGACGAACCGCCGTCCCTGATCGCCGCCGGCCAGGAGCACCGCCGCGGTCGAGGCCGCCTGCCCCACGCAGTACGTCGCGATCGGAGCCGAGACGAAGGTCATCGTGTCGTAGATCGCCATCAGTGAGGTGAACGAGCCTCCCGGGGAGTTGAGGTAGATCGCGATCTCGGTCCCCGGGCTCGACGACTCCAGGTGGAGCAGCTGGGCGATGACGACGTTGGCGACCCCGTCGTCGATCTCCGTACCGATGAAGATGATCCGCTCCGACAGGAGACGGCTGAAGACGTCGTAGGAGCGTTCTCCCAGCGGGGTGCGCTCGACGACGCTCGGGATCGTGTACTGGCTCATGTCAGATCCCCATCCGTCGCCGCGAACCGGCCGGGCGCACGTCGTCGAGCGACTCGACGACGTGGTCGACCATGCCGTACGCCTTCGCCTGCCCGGCCGTGAACCACCGGTCCCGGTCGCCGTCCCGGGAGACCGTCTCCGCGGACTGCCCGGTGTGCGCCGCCGTGATCCGCTCGACGGCCTGCTTCGTGAACTCGAGGTTCTCGGCCTGGATCGCGATGTCGGAGGCGGTGCCGCCGATGCCGGCCGACGGCTGGTGCATCATGATCCGCGCGTTCGGCAGGGCGAACCGCTTGCCCGGCGTCCCGACGGTGAGCAGGAACTGCCCCATGGACGCGGCGAACCCCATCGCGAGGGTGGAGACGTCGTTCGGGACGAGCTGCATCGTGTCGTAGATGGCCAGCCCGGCCGTCACGGACCCACCCGGACTGTTGATGTAGAGGCTGATGTCGGTGCGCGGGTCCTCGGCGGACAGCAGCAGCAACTGCGCGCAGACCCGGTTCGCGGAGACCTCGTCCACCTGGGTGCCCAGGAAGACGATCCGCTGGGCGAGGAGCTGCGCGGCGAGGTGGTCGTCGAACCGCGTCGACGGTGTGTCCTCGTCGGCGGCGCGTGGCGGGGCGGCGGGGTGGGGCGACATCGGACCTCCCGGTGGTGGGTGCGGCCGGTGCGGCCGCGCTCACTCCACTCTTGGCCCGGGAGGGCCGCCATGTCCGCAATCTCTGCCCACCGCAGATTCGCCGCAGGCAGAGCGCCGCGGGGCCACGGGGCCGGAGGCACGGGGCCTCGATCCCGGCAGGGGGATCCAGGAAGGTGGGAACCGGCCGCCGGCAGCGCGGGGTCAGTCGCCGGCGGTCGGCGCCGGGGCGATGCCCGTGGGGCAGGCCCGGCCCCAGTTCGTCTCCGACGGGAACTCCAGGGTGGCGCCCGTGCCGCCGATGCCGCAGTAGCCGTCGGGGTTCTTGTCCAGGTACTGCTGGTGGTACGCCTCGGCGGGCCAGAAGGTGCGCCCCTCGGCCGGGAGGATCTCCGTGGTGATCTCGCGGAAACCCGAACCGGTCAGGACCCGCTGGTACGCCTCGCGGGACGCGGCCGCGCCCTCCGCCTGCTCGGGGGAGTGCGTGTAGATCGCCGAGCGGTACTGCGTGCCCACGTCGTTGCCCTGGCGGAAGCCCTGGGTCGGGTTGTGGGACTCCCAGAAGAGCTTCAGGAGCTCCGCGTAGCTGACGACCGTCGGGTCGAAGACCACCCGGACCGCCTCTGTGTGACCCGTCAGACCCGAGCAGGCCTCCTCGTACGAGGGATTCTCGGTGTAGCCGCCCTGGTAGCCGACGAGGGTCGTCCACACGCCCTCCGTCTGCCAGAACTTGCGCTCGGCACCCCAGAAACAGCCCAGCGCGAAGTCGGCGACCTCCAGCCCCTGCGGGTACGGGCCGGTCAGCGGGTTACCGAGGACCGTGTGCCGGGACGGAACGGTGAATTCGGGGACGGGACGCCCGCGCAGGGCCTCCTCGGGGGTGGGGAGCTGCGGGGTGCGGTGGTTCAGGAACATGCGGGGGCTCCTCCGGAGGTCGGTGTTCGATCCGTACAACGCGAAGGGGGCGCCGTGGATTCCGGCGCCCCCTCACCCGTCGGCGGCTACCGCGGCAGCGTCGCCGGGCTGCCGCCGTTCGCCTCGTACCCGGCCACGGCCAGCGCCCGGTACACCGTGTACTCGGCGGCCGGATCCGAATTTTGCGTCCAGGGCAGCGCGCCCACGTGACCGTCGATGTGGACGAGCTGGTGCACCGCCTCCGACCAGCGCTCCATGCGGACGAGGAAGAGGACCAGCAGGTGCCGCACATGAGCGAGCACCGGGTCGTCGGCACGGGCCGCGTGCACCGCGAACATCGCGCCCTCGACGGCCCTCGTCACCACGAGGCCCTCGTAGAAGCCCTGCACCAGATTGACCTCGGGCAGATGCTCGTACACCGCGAACAGCGGCAGCGCCGCGAGCAGCGAGCCCTGCGGGGCGCGGGCCGCGGCAGCCGTCGCGAACCGGTCGGCCTCCTCACGGGAACCGTGCCACTTCTCGCACCAGAAGTGCAGGGCGGCGATGTGCGCGCCCATGTGCGCCGGCGCACGGTCGATGATCTTCACCCAGAGCTGGTCGAACTGCTCGTGGGAGTAGCCCAGTCCACGGGCGACGGCCAGTTCCACGACGTACGGGACCGGGTCGCCCGGCGCCAGCAGGGCGGCCTCGCCGCACACCGTACGCGCCTCCTCCAGGATGATCCGGAAGTCGTCGGTGCCCACGGTGCCGGTCCGCCACGCCTGCTGCACCAGGAACTCCGCGTGCACCGCCGCGGCGCCCGCGTCCTTCGGGGCCTCGGCCCGCCACCTCCGCAGCCACGCCCCGCCCTCGCCCGGCCGCTGCGCCAGCTCCAGGGAGGCCGCCCCGGCGAAGGCCTGCACCCGCTGCCACCGGGTCTCGCTCTCCTTGGGCGTGCCGGCCAGGAGCTGGGAGGCGGCCCGCCACTCCTGGGTGCCCTGCACGACGGCGAGGACGTCGATGAGGTCCTGGTCGGGTCCCGGCATCCGGACGTCCAGCTCCTCCTGGCGTACGAAGCCGTACGTGTCGGGGTCGGCGGCGTCGGGGGAACCGGGCGCGACCTGGCGGATGCCACCACGACGGCGCAGCATGATCGGGCCGGCGACCGCGGCGAGCATGCACAGCGCGAGCAGGAACCACAGAATCTCCATGCGGTCCATTGTCCCCGGACCGCGGAGTGGCCCGTAAGCGCCCTCGGGACGAACTACGCTCGGGGCCCATGAGCGACCATCACAGCTTCGAGACCCTCGCGATCCACGCCGGCAACACGGCGGATCCCCTCACCGGCGCAGTGGTCCCGCCGATCTACCAGGTGTCCACGTACAAGCAGGACGGTGTCGGCGGACTGCGCGGCGGCTACGAGTACAGCCGCAGCGCCAACCCGACCCGTACCGCCCTGGAGGAGAACCTGGCGGCTTTGGAGGGCGGCAGCCGCGGACTGGCCTTCGCGTCCGGCCTCGCCGCGGAGGACTGCCTCCTGCGTACGCTGCTGACGCCGGGCGACCACGTGGTCATCCCGAACGACGCCTACGGCGGCACGTTCCGGCTGTTCGCGAAGGTGGCCTCGCGCTGGGGCGTGGAGTTCTCGGTGGCCGACACCTCGGACGTGTCCGCGGTACGGGCGGCGATCCGCCCCCGCACCAGGGCGATCTGGGTTGAGACCCCGTCGAACCCGCTGCTCGGCATCACGGACATCGCGGCCGTCGCCGGGGTGGCACGGCAGGCGGGCGCGCGTCTCGTCGTCGACAACACCTTCGCCAGCCCCTACCTCCAGCAGCCGCTCTCGCTCGGCGCGGACGTCGTCGTGCACTCCACCACCAAGTACATGGGCGGCCACTCGGACGTCGTCGGCGGCGCGCTCGTCACCGGCGACCCGGAGCTGGCGGAGGAACTGGCCTACCACCAGAACGCGATGGGCGCCGTCGCCGGGCCGTTCGACGCCTGGCTGGTGCTGCGCGGCATCAAGACGCTCGCGGTCCGCATGGACCGGCACGACGAGAACGCCACCAAGGTCGCCGACCTGCTGACCCGCCACCCCAAGGTGACCCAGGTCCTGTACCCGGGGCTTCCGGAGCACCCCGGGCACGAGATCGCCGCGAAGCAGATGAAGGCGTTCGGCGGGATGGTGTCCTTCCGTGTCGCGGGCGGCGAGGAGGCGGCGGTCGAGGTCTGCAACCGCGCCAGGCTGTTCACGCTCGGTGAGTCGCTCGGCGGTGTCGAGTCGCTGCTGGAGCACCCGGGCCGGATGACGCACGCGTCCGCCGCGGGCTCCCCGCTTGAGGTGCCGGCCGACCTGGTGCGGCTGTCCGTCGGCATCGAGAACGCCGACGACCTGCTGGCCGACCTGACGCAGGCGCTCGGCTAGCACCCGCGTCCCCGCGGCGGCCGGGAGGCCCCCGGCCGCCGCGGGCGTGCGCGCCCCGCGGCCGTCAGCAGATCCGGTCGAGGACGCCGAAGCCGACGCACCGGCCGACGGCACGCTCATGTCCGGACTCCCTCCGGACTCCCTCACCCGGCGAGGGTCATCCCCGCCGCGCCCACCCACCACCAGGACCTTCCGCCTGCTCACACCGTTCTCGTACATGGGCCGGACGCTGGTGCGGCCACGTGGGCGGAGTCCGAGCGACGGCTGTGCCGCGGCTGTGCGTACGGCCCCCGGGGTGAACGGCCGTGTACGGCCGACGGACGGCGCGACCCGCCGTCAGACAGCGGCCTTCTCGTCCTCCAGCGACGCCCGGATCTGCTCGCGCAGCTCGGGGCTGTCCGTGTGCTCATGGACCGAGACGGCGTGCTCGGCGGCGGCCCGTACGACTTCGTCCTCCTCGCCGGTGATGGCGAGGGAGCAGTTCGAGACGCTCGGATAGTTCCGGCAGTCCGCGATCTTCCGTGTCATGACGGCCTCCTCGGCTCGTCCGTGCCGTCCCCTCCAGGGTAGATCCGCGGGCTTCCGCCGTCACCAGCCGTCCGGGGAGGTCGTCGAGGCGGGCGGCGTCGTCCACGGCTCGGCCGTCCCCGCCCACACCACGAACGCGGCCACCACCGCCCACAGCAGGCAGACCGCCAGCCGGTGCCCCACCCGGCGGCGGCGCAGCAGCCGTGCCCCGCGCTCCGCCGCCCGCAGGGCCAGATCGGCCGGGACCGGCGGGTGCGCGCCCCGCAGCATCCGGCGGACCTGGTCCGCCCGGTGGTCGGGGGTGTCGTCGGCGTCCGCGCGGTTCACGGCCGCGCACCCGAACGCATCGTGGCGACGGCCCGGGAGCAGATGACCCGCACCCGGTCCACGGGCAGCCCCAGCAGCGCCGCGGTCTGCTCCGGCGCCATCTCCTCGTACAGGCGCAGCACCAGGACCAGGCGTTCCCGCGGGGTCAGCCCGTCCAGCAGCCCGCCGCGCGGCCGATGACCGCGCCGGGTGCCGTGCGCGAAGCGGAGCACGAGGTCCTGACGGGTGCGGTCGTACGGGTCCTCGCCGCGCAGCCGGTCCCAGTGGGCGTACGTACGCGCGAGGGCGGCGGTCAGCAACTGCCGGGCGCGGACGTTCGACCCCGGAGGGGCGGGGGGTTCGCAGGTGAGGAGGGTGGCGGTGTGCAGCAGCCGCCCGGCCGCGCCCGCCACGAAGGCCTCGAACTCCTGGGCGCGGCGCCCCTCCGCCGCGTGCCGCTGTCGCATGGACCTCATCGGAGACCCGATGGTGCACCCGGGTCAAGAGGCCGTCCGTCACGGTTCGGACCGTGCCCGGCACGTTTCGGGCCGGGCGGCCGTCACCCTTCGGACCGTGCCCGGCACCGCGGCGCAGGCCGGGTGCCCGGGGCCACGGCGGCGGTCAGCTGTCGTGCGCCGGCTGGTACGCGGCCTGCCGGGCGGCCAGCGACGCGTTGAACCGGGTGAGCAGGGAGCAGAACGTGTCGCGCTCCTCCTCGCTCCAGTCGTCGGTCACCTGGGACATCAGCTCGCGCCGCGAGGCACGGACCTCCTCCAGACGGGCCTGGCCGCGCGGCGACAGCTGCAGGACGACCGCCCGCCCGTCCTCCGGGTGCGAGGTGCGCTTGACCAGACCGGTGTCGACGAGCGGCGCGACCTGCCGGGTCACGGTCGAGGAGTCGATCCCCATGCCCGCGGCCAGTGCCTTCACGCCCATCGGGCCTTCCAGGTCGAGCCGGTTGAGCAGCAGATAGGCGGCCCGGTCCATGGAATTGCGGACCTGGCCGACACCCCCGAGGCGGGTCTGCTCGGCGCGGCGGGCGAAGACGGCCACCTGGTGCTGGAGCGCGTCGAGGAGGTGGTCCGTTCCCGGGTGTCCGGGGGCGGCGCCCCCGGAAGGAGACGCGGCAGTCGTCATGTCCTGAGGGGGCATGGCCGGGGGCTCTCTTCGTGCGGTGTCGGATGGGTGGGGGACAGAGTACGCGGCTACGGGGCAACGCGTACCAGCGCTGCACAAACCTGTGGACACCACCGCAGGCCACCATGAGATGCGACGGCCCGTGGCGGTCCGAGCTGCAAGACTTGCTGTCATGACCTTCCGTACGTCCGGCCCTTTTCCGCCGCTGATCCTCGACGACATCCGGGGGGCGCAGAAGATGCTGTCCGGGGTGGCCAGGACGACGGGGATGGAGGGCAGCCGTCATCTGACCGCCCTCGTCGGCGCACCCGTCCACTTCAAGTGCGAGAACCTCCAGCGCACCGGCTCGTTCAAACTGCGCGGGGCGTACGTACGGATCGCCGGTCTCAGCCCCGTCGAACGGGCGGCGGGCGTGGTGGCCGCGAGTGCCGGAAACCATGCGCAGGGTGTCGCACTCGCCTCCTCCCTGCTCGGCGTACGTTCGACGGTCTTCATGCCGGTCGGCGCCCCCCTGCCGAAGGTGGCCGCGACCCGTGAGTACGGGGCCGAGGTCCGGATGCACGGCCATGTCGTGGACGAGACGCTCGCCGCCGCCCAGGAGTACGCCGAGGAGACCGGGGCCGTCTTCATCCACCCCTTCGACCACCCCGACGTCATCGCCGGCCAGGGCACCGTGGGCCTGGAGATCCTCGAACAGTGCCCGGAGGTCCGCACGATCGTCGTCGGCATCGGAGGCGGCGGACTCGCCGCCGGGATCGCCGTCGCGGTGAAGGCCCTGCGCCCCGACGTCAGGATCGTCGGCGTCCAGGCGGCGGGCGCGGCCGGCTACCCGCCGTCACTGGCCGCCGGGCATCCCGTGGCCCTCGACTCGGTGCAGACCATGGCCGACGGCATCAAGGTGGGCCGCCCCGGCGACATCCCGTTCCGGCTGGTCCAGGAGCTGGTCGACGAGGTCCGCACGGTCACCGAGGACGAGCTCTCCAGTGCGCTGCTCCTCTGCCTGGAACGGGCGAAGCTGGTCGTCGAGCCGGCCGGGGCGAGCCCGGTCGCGGCGCTGCTCAGCGACCCGAAGGCGTTCCGCGGGCCGGTCGTGGCCGTGCTCTCGGGCGGCAACGTCGACCCCCTGCTGATGCAGCGCATCCTCACGCACGGCATGGCCGCGGCCGGCCGCTACCTCAGTCTGCGACTGCGGCTCACCGACCGTCCCGGGGCGCTGGCCGCGCTCCTGGCCACCCTGTCCGTGGCCGACGCGAACGTCCTCGACGTCAGTCACGTACGGACCGATCCGCGGCTGGGGCTCACCGAGGCCGAAGTGGAACTGCACCTGGAGACCAAGGGGCCGGAGCACTGTGAGGAGGTCGCGGGCGCACTGCGGGACGCGGGTTACCTGGTCATGGGCTGACGCGCAAATCCGGTTGTGGGCCGTGGCATATCGCCATAGCGTGCAGCGCCGGGCCGTCCTGTCCTCCCGGCGGGGGAGCGCCGGGAAACCTAGGATCGGCTCAGGAAGTCACCCGAAAGCAACTGGGGGAATCCCGTATGCCAGGCGCCATTTATGCCGAAGGCCTGGTGAAGACCTTCGGTGAGGTACGAGCACTGGACGGCGTCGATCTCGACGTACCAAAGGGCACCGTTCTGGGCCTGCTGGGGCCCAACGGGGCAGGCAAGACGACCGCCGTACGCGTGCTGACCACCCTGCTCCAGCCGGACAGCGGACGGGCTGTCGTGGCGGGCATCGACGTACTGAAGCATCCCAACGAGGTCCGCCGCTCGATCGGTCTCTCCGGCCAGTTCGCCGCGGTCGACGAGTATCTGACCGGCCGCGAGAACCTGCAGATGGTCGGTCAGCTCTACCAGATGAGCGCGCGCGACGCGAAGAAACGGGCGGTGCAGCTGCTGGAGAGGTTCAACCTCTCCGACGCGGCGGACCGCACCGCGAAGACGTACTCCGGGGGCATGCGCCGCCGCCTCGACCTGGCGGCGGCGCTCGTCGTCTCCCCGCCGGTGATGTTCATGGACGAGCCCACCACGGGACTCGACCCGCGCAACCGGCAGCAGCTGTGGGAGGTCATCCAGGAGCTCGTCGCGGGCGGTACGACGCTCCTGCTGACCACTCAGTACCTGGAGGAGGCCGACCACCTCGCCCATGACATCTGCGTGATCGACCACGGCAAGGTCATCGCGCGGGGCACCTCCGACCAGCTCAAGGCCCGCACGGGCGGGGAGCGCGTAGAGGTGGTCGTGCACCAGCCGGACCAGATCGAACCGGCCCGCGCGGTACTCGCCACCTACGGCAAGGGCGAGATCTCCCTCGCCGAGCACACCCGCAAGCTGACCGTCCCGGTCACCGGCGGGGCCAAACTTCTCGCCGAGGTCATCCGCGACCTCGACGGTCACGGTGTGGAGATCGACGACATCGGCCTGCGCCGCCCCACCCTCGACGACGTCTTCATCTCGCTCACCGGCCATGCCGCCGAGCTGGAGAGGGCCAACGGGGAGGGCGGATCGACCCGCGCCGCACAGAATCCGAAGGAGGACGGGAAGTGACCGCCACCACGGACACCGCGGAACTGCTGCCGCGGAGCCACCGCACCGGTATCGGCCAGTCGGTCGCCGACTCCCTCGTCGTCGCCCGGCGCAACCTGATCCGCATGGCCCGCATCCCGGAGATGGTCATCTTCGGGCTGATCCAGCCGATCATGTTCGTGGTGCTGTTCACCTACGTCTTCGGCGGTTCCATCAAGGTCGGCAGCACGATCTCGTCGACCGACTACAAAGAGTTCCTGATGGCCGGGATCTTCGCCCAGACCGTCACCTTCGCCACCGCGGGTGCCGGGGCGGGCATCGCGGACGACATGCACAAGGGGCTGATCGACCGCTTCAGGTCACTGCCGATGGCCCGGGGCGCCGTCCTCACCGGACGTACCCTCGCCGACCTCGTGCAGACCGCGCTCACCCTCGTCGTCCTCGCCGGGGTCGCACTGATCATCGGCTGGCGGACCCACGAGAACCTCGGCAAGGTGCTGCTCGGCTTCCTGCTGCTGCTCCTGCTCGGGTACGCGTTCTCCTGGATCGGCGCGCTGATCGGACTCGTCGTGCGGACACCGGAGGCGGCCACGTCCGGCGGGCTGATCTGGCTCTTCCCGCTGACGTTCATCTCGAACGCCTTCGTGGACGCCAACCAGATGCCGACCGTGCTGCGTCACATCGCGGAGTGGAACCCCTTCAGTGCCACGGTGCAGGCCTGCCGCGAGCTGTTCGGCAACCTGCCGCCGGGCTTCGTCACCCCGGACGCCTGGCCGATGCGGCACCCGATCCTCGCCTCGGTGATCTGGTCGGTCCTGATCATCGTGGTCTTCCGCACCCTGGCAGTCCGCCGCTACCGCTCAGCCACAGCCTGACGCTGGGGCTCGTTGGGAAGTTACGGGTGCAGAAATGCCTGTGATTCGGGCAAATCTGCGTCCGCAACTTCCCAACGCTCAGGACCGGTGGCGTCAGCCCGTGTAGGGCTTGGCCGTGAGGATCTTCACCGTCGCCTTCTTGCCGTTCGGCAGCTCGTACTCGGCGTCGTCGCCCATCCGCTTGCCGTTCACGCCCACGCCGAGCGGGGACTGCGGGGAGTAGGTCTCGATGTCACCGCTCGCGTACTCGCGGGAGGCGAGCAGGAAGGTGAGGGTGTCGTCCGGGTCGCCGTCGAAGGCGATCGTGACGACCATGCCGGGCTCCACCACGCCGTCGTCGGCGGGTGCCTCGCCGACCTTCGCGTGCTCCAGGAGCTGGGTGAGCTGACGCACCCGGAGCTCCATCTTGCCCTGCTCCTCCTTGGCCGCGTGATACCCGCCGTTCTCCTTGAGGTCACCCTCCTCGCGAGCGGCCGCGATCTTGACGGTGATCTCCGAGCGCGCGGGACCAGTGAGGCGTGCCAGCTCAGCCTTGAGCTGGTTGTACGCCTCCTGCGTGAGCCAGGTGACGTTTTCGCTGGTCTGGGTCACAGGGTGCTCCTCGTCGGTACTGGGAATACAAAGCATCGCCCTACCCCAAGCATGTGCTGCCACGGGTGGGCGAAACCACGAGCCTAACAATTCCCCGCGAAAAGGGGGAGAAGGTAAACCGTCACACCGGCGTATCGCCTGGTCAGCGCCAGGGCGTGCGCATCAGGCGCGGCGCGCGCCCTGCGGTGCGGCCGGGAGCCCGGGGCGTACGCCGTCAGCCGGCGGTGCAGACCATCAGCTCGACGGCGGTGGCCCGGGACGTCGTGCGCAGGGAGACGACCTTGTCGACCCGTGCGGCGTCCTCGTCGAACCGGAAGTCCCCCCGGGCCACCTCGGCGCCGTCCTCGTTCAGGGCGCGGACCGTGCAGTACCCGTCGGCGTCCCGTTCCTTGCGCACCTCCAGGTGCACCTCGGCCCGGTCGTCGGACACGATCTTGGACTTGATGAGCTCGCCGCTCACGTCCTGGCCGGCGACGTAGTCGTAACCGAACCAGCCGACGACGCCGAGGAGACCCACACCCAGCACCGCACCGATGATCTTCAGCTTGCGGTCCGCGCGCTCGTCCTCGGACCGGCCGTAGCGCCCCTCGGGCAAGGCCTCGCGTACCGCTGCCATGATCGTTCCTCCCGTGCCGGGGACGACGGAATTTTCCACCCCCCGGTTCAGTCACTATAGAAGCCGACCATCGCGACCAATCACTGAGGACCGAGTCTTGACCGAGCAGCTGAGACTGATGGCCGTTCACGCCCACCCCGACGACGAGTCGAGCAAGGGCGCGGCCACCATGGCCAAGTACGTGTCCGAGGGGGTGGACGTCCTGGTCGTCACCTGCACAGGGGGCGAACGCGGATCCATCCTCAACCCGAAGCTCCAGGGCGACGCGTACATCGAGGAGCACATCCACGAGGTGCGCAAGAAGGAGATGGACGAGGCCCGGGAGATCCTGGGCATCAAGCAGGAGTGGCTCGGCTTCGTCGACTCGGGTCTGCCCGAGGGCGACCCGCTGCCGCCGCTGCCCGAGGGCTGCTTCGCACTGGAGGACGACGAGACGGCGGCGGGGCGCCTCGTCGCGAAGATCCGCGCGTTCCGGCCGCAGGTGATCACCACCTACGACGAGAACGGCGGCTACCCGCACCCCGACCACATCAAGACGCACACCATCTCGATGATCGCCTTCGACGGCGCGGCGGACACCGAGAGGTTCCCCGAGGACGAGTTCGGGCCGGCCTGGCAGCCGCGGAAGCTCTACTACAACCAGGGCTTCAACAAGCCGCGCACCGTCGCGCTCCACGAGGCGCTGCTCGCGCGCGGACTGGAGTCCCCGTACGGCGAGTGGCTGGAGCGCTGGAAGGAGTTCGAGCGCGCCGAACGCACGCTGACCACGCACGTCCCGTGCGACGAGTTCTTCGAGATCCGCGACAAGGCGCTCATCGCGCACGCCACGCAGATCGACCCGGACGGCGGCTGGTTCCGGGTTCCGATGGACGTCCAGCGGGAGGTCTGGCCGACCGAGGAGTACGAGCTGGCCAAGTCCCTGGTCGACACCTCCCTCCCCGAGAGCGACCTCTTCGCGGGCATCCGCGACAATGCCTGATATGTACGCGACCCAGGCACTGACGCAGTTCGTTCCGCTCGCCGCCGCGGAGCTCGACGAGAACAAGGTGACGCCCGGCGTTCTCGGCTTCCTCGTCTTCGCGGCGCTCGCCGTGGGGGTGTGGTTCCTGATGAAGTCGATGAACCGCCACATGGGCAAGGTCGACTTCGAGGAGGCCCCGGACCCGTCCGGTGCGGAGCGGAAGGCGCCGGCCGAGGCGGGCAGGGAATAGCTCCTCCGCCCGCCCCGGAACCGGGACCCAGGGCCCGCGCCCGCCTACGGCCGGGCCCCCACCGGCACGCCCATGACCTCGCGGGCGTGCCGGGACGGGGTCATGCCCCGGCGCCAGGCCTGCCAGCCGTCCTCCAGGTCCACCCCGCGGTTCAGGACCACCCGGAACGCCTCCGCGCAGTCCTCCAGCTTGCCGTCCCGCATCGGATGGGCGGCCAGGAGCAGGTCCGCGAGCTCCTGCTGGGCCACCGCCGTACCGACCTCGATGCCGCCCGGTGAGGCGTACGGCAGCAGCGTGCACCGCAGGAACGCGGCCCAGTCCCCGCCCCGGGCGTCCCCGTACGAGGCGAACAGGCGGACCGCCTCGTCGCACAGCTCCAGGGCCTGCGCCGTACGGTTGTTGCCGCCGTCGACCAGGGCCAGCTCCAGGCAGGTCCAGGCCTCCCCGTGGGGCACCCCGATCCGCCGGAAGTCGGCGCGGGCGTCGGCGAGGAGCTGCCGGGCGAAGCCGGAGTTGCGGAGGTTCCCCGTCCGGGCCGCCCGCTGGTCGCGGGTGACCCGCCCCGAGTGGTGCCGGGCGCACGCCAGCCCGTACACGTCCCGCATCCGGGAGAACATCGTGCGGGCCCGCTCCAGCTCCCGTACGGCCTGGTCGGTGTCGCCGTCCTCCTCCAGCGCCTGCCCCAGGTAGTAGCGCGTCCACGCCTCGCCCCGGGCGTCCTCGTTGTCCTGGTGCCGGACCAGGGCCTCGCGCAGCCCCTCCACCGCGGGCGCGGGGTCGCCGTCACCCAGCCGGGCACGGGCCAGCTGGGTCAGGGCCCAGGCCTCCCCGCGCCCGTCGCGGGTGCGGCCGTACAGGTCCAGGGCGGTGGACAGCTCCTCCTCGGCCCGGGCGACCTCGCCGAGGCGCAGGCAGACCTGGCCGAGCTGGAAGTGCGTCCAGGCCTCGCCGTGCAGCGACTCGCCCTCCCGGTGCAGGGCGAGGGCGGTGTCGAGCAGGGCCAGGGCCTCGGCCGGATAGGCCCGGTCACGCTCCACGGCGGCCAGGGCGTGCAGGGACCAGGCCCGGTCCTCGGCCTGCTCCGGGGAGGCCTGCAGGTCCAGCGCCTCCCGCAGCCGCGCCGAGGCCTCCGTGAGATTGCCCTGATGGTGCAGGGTGATGCCGAGCGAGCAGAGGGCGAGAGCGGCCCCCGCGTCGTTCTGCGCCTCGCGGTACAGGCCGACGACGGAGGACAGCGTGGTGCGGGCCTTGTCGAGCTCGCCGAGCTGACGGGCCGCGATGCCCGTACGCCACTGGACCGACCGCTCCAGCAGCCCCTGGTCGAAGGCCTGCGTCAGCTCGCTGATCTCACCGAGCCGGTAGAGGTCGCCGCGCAGCAGGCAGTAGTCGCACAGCGCGCCCAGCAGATGGAGCACGGTCCGCCGATCGACACCCTCCGCGTGCCGCAGCGCCGACGTGATGAAGCTCGACTCGTCGTCCAGCCAGCGCAGCGCGGCGTCCAGCGAGCTGAAGCCGTGCGAGCCGAACCGGCCGGCGCGCGTGGACATCTTGCCGTCCACCATGCGGATCACCGCGTCGGCGAGCTCCGCGTAGTTCCGGACGAGGCGCTCCTGCGCGGCGGCACGGTCCGCCGCGTCCTCCTCGTCGAGCAGGCGGGCCAGGGCGAAGGCCCGTACGAGGTCGTGCAGCCGGTAGCGCGAACCCCGCACATGGGTGAGGAGCCCGGCCCGGGACAGGGTGGCCAGCAGTCGGCCGGCCTCCTGCTCGTCGGTGGACAGCAGGGACGCGGCAGCCGCGGCGCCCAGGCTGGCGCGACCCGCCAGGGCGAGCCGGCGCAGCAGCCGCCGGGCCTGCTCGGACTGGTCGGTGTAGCGCAGCCACAGGGCCCGGTCGACGGGCGGGACCGGGCCGTACGCGCCGAGGCCGGCCGCGAGCTCGCCACGGGTGCGCACACCGAGGGAGGAGCCCGCGACGCGCAGGGCGAGCGGCAGCCCGCCGCACAGCTCGACGACGGTGTCGGTGGACGGGTAGTCGTACGGCCCGTCCCCCTCCTCCTCCGCCGACTCGCGCAGCAGCTCCTCGGCGCCCGCCGCGTCCAGCCCGCCGACCGGCAGCAGGTGTACCCGGGCCGGGATGTCGGCGGGCAGGTCGAGCGGCTCGCGGGCCGTGACGAGGACCAGGCTGTCGGAGCGTTCGGGGAGGAGGGTGCGGACCTGGGCGGCGTCGGTGGCGTCGTCGAGGACGATCGTGACGGGGGTGCCCGTGAGGTGCTGGTGATAGTGCTCGCCCAGGCGGCGCACCTGCTGTTCGGCGGAGGACCTCTCGCGGAAGAGGAGCTGTTCGCGCGGTGCGCCCAGCCGGTTCAGGAGGTGCAGCAGGGCGTCCCGGGTCGGCAGCGGCGCCTCCCCGGCCACGTCGCCGCGCAGATCGACCACACAGGCACCGCGGAACTGGTCCTTGAGCGCGTGTGCCGCCCGCACGGCGAGCGCGGTGCGCCCGGAGCCCGGCGCTCCGTGCAGCACGACGACGGTGGGCTTCGTCTCCGTGGCGGCGCGGGCGGCGTGCACCCACTGGGCTATCTGCGCCAGTTCACTCCGGCGCCCCACGAACGGGCCGTCGGCAGCGGGCAGATGGCCGAAGGACTGTTCGAGGAGTGAACGGGTGCGGGCCGCCGCGCTGCGGTCCCCGCCGCGCAGCTGCGGCACCACGGAGGCGGTGGTCTTCTTCGGTGTGCGCGTGGAGGCGGTCAGCATGCGCTGCTGGTCGAGGAACGGGCGGATGCCCCGTACCTCCAGCGCCGTCAGCCACTGCAGGCGCAGCTGTTCGGCGCCGCCGGGCTGACCGAGCGCGCCCGCCCTGCGATGGGCGGCGGGCCAGTGCGACACGGTCGCCCGGGCGACCGTCGTCGTCGCCCCCGCGACGGCGACGACGGCGCCCGCACCGAGGGCCAGCCCGGTCGTCGTACCGAGCGCGAGGTCCGCGCCGAAGGCGGCGGCGGACGCGACTCCCGTCACCAGCAGCGGCGTTCCCAGCGCGGCCCGGCTGAACCGCTCCGACAGCGGCTTCTGCCCGGCCGGCGCCGCGTCGAGCGCCTGCGTGTACGCGGCGTATTCCTCGGCCGCACCCGCCGCCATGGAGTCCAGCGCGCCCCGCGCACGCGCCATCAGCGCGCCGGAGTCCGTCCGCCCGCCCGTGCGCCGCGCTTCCTCCTCCACGGCCCGTACCAACAGCCGTTCGGCTTCCGCGCGATGACTGTCCCGCATACGTCCCCCCAGGTTTCCGCGACTTCGGCCGGATCGGCTGTCATGACCACCCAGTGTCCTGCGAACGGAGCTCCGGCGCGAGAGAGCGAGGCGGTGGACCGGCGGGGGAACGATGCCGTGTGCGCCGCGTGTCGGTGTGCCGCGGCAGCCGGATCAGATGGTTCCCAGGTCCACGGTGACGGAGAAGGGTGCGGCGGCCTCGATCACGCCGGTGAACATCTCGCCGTCCCCGTAAGCCTTGGTGGCGGGGTCGAGGACGTGGGTACGAGGAGCCTCGACAGGCCCGGCGCCGCTGGGACCAGCGTACGGTCCGGTGCTGTCAGGGCACCGACGACGGGGCGTTTCCCACGGTCGAGGCATGATGTGCCGGGCTGCCGGGCGCGGCGTGAGTAGGGTGATCGCTGTGAATCGCTTGGGTGGCACGACCTCGCCGTACCTGCTTCAGCATGCCGACAACCCCGTCGACTGGTGGCCGTGGTCACCCGAGGCGTTCGCGGAGGCCCGACGGCGCGGCGTCCCGGTGCTGCTCAGCGTCGGGTACGCAAGCTGCCACTGGTGCCATGTGATGGCCCACGAGTCGTTCGAGGACGCGGAGGTCGCGGCGTACCTGAACGCGCACTTCGTGCCGGTGAAGGTCGACCGCGAGGAGCGGCCCGACGTCGACGCCGTCTACATGGAGGCCGTCCAGGCCGCGACCGGCCAGGGCGGCTGGCCGATGACCGTCTTCCTCACCGCCGACGCCGAACCCTTCTACTTCGGGACGTACTTCCCGCCCGAGTCCCGCCACGGCATGCCCTCCTTCCGCCAGGTCCTCGAAGGCGTCGTGGCCGCCTGGTCCGACCGGCGCGAGGAGGTCGCGGAGGTGGCCGGGCGCATCGTCCGGGACCTCGCGGGCCGCTCCCTGACCCACGGCGGGGAGGGCGTGCCCGGCGGTGAGGAGCTGGCGCAGGCGCTGCTGCGGCTGACCCGGGAGTACGACGAGAAGCACGGCGGATTCGGCGGGGCGCCCAAGTTCCCGCCGTCCATGGTCATCGAGTTCCTGCTGCGCCACCATGCCCGTACGGGGGCCGAGGGCGCCCTGCAGATGGCCGCCGACACCTGCGCGGCGATGGCGCGCGGCGGGATCTACGACCAGCTGGGCGGCGGGTTCGCGCGCTACTCGGTGGACCGGGAGTGGATCGTCCCGCACTTCGAGAAGATGCTCTACGACAACGCGCTGCTGTGCCGCGTCTACGCCCACCTGTGGCGGGCCACGGGCTCGGACCTGGCCCGGCGGGTGGCGCTGGAGACGGCCGACTTCCTGGTGCGCGAGCTGCGGACAGCGGAGGGCGGATTCGCCTCCGCGCTGGACGCCGACAGCGAGGACGCGGACGGCAGGCACGTCGAGGGCGCGTACTACGTCTGGACGCCCGCGCAGCTGCGCGAGGTGCTGGGCGAGGAGGACGCCGCGTTCGCCGCCGAGCACTTCGGGGTGACGGAGGAAGGCACCTTCGAGGAGGGTTCCTCCGTCCTCCGGCTCACGGGCACGGGCCCGGTGGACGAGGCGCGGGTCGCCGATGTGCGGGCCCGGCTGCTGGCGGCGCGCGAGATGCGGGTGCGGCCGGAGCGCGACGACAAGATCGTGGCCGCCTGGAACGGGCTGGCCGTCGCCGCACTCGCCGAGACCGGCGCGTACTTCGGCCGGCCGGACCTGGTCGAGCGGGCCACCGAGGCCGCCGACCTGCTCGTACGGGTCCACATGGGTGACGTCGCCCGCCTCTGCCGCACCTCGAAGGACGGCCGCGCGGGCGACAACGCCGGAGTCCTGGAGGACTACGGCGATGTCGCCGAAGGCTTCCTGGCGCTGGCCTCCGTGACGGGCGAGGGCGTCTGGCTGGAGTTCGCCGGCTTCCTGCTCGACATCGTGCTGGAACGGTTCACCGGCGAGAACGGGCAGCTGTTCGACACCGCCGACGACGCGGAACAGCTGATCCGCCGCCCGCAGGACCCCACGGACAGCGCCACCCCGGCCGGCTGGACCGCGGCCGCGGGCGCCCTGCTCTCGTACGCCGCGCACACCGGCTCGGAAGCGCACCGCACGGCGGCCGAGGGGGCGCTCGGGGTGGTGCAGGCGCTCGGCCCGAAGGCTCCCCGGTTCATCGGCTGGGGGCTCGCGGTCGCCGAGGCGCTGCTGGACGGGCCGCGCGAGGTGGCGGTGGCCGGACCGGTCGGCGGGGAGCTGCACCGGACGGCGCTGCTGGGGCGGGCACCCGGCGCGGTGGTCGCCGCGGGTGCGGGCCCGGACGCCGGATCGGAGTTCCCGCTGCTGGTGGACCGGCCGGAGGTGGGCGGGGCGCCGACCGCGTACGTCTGCCGGCACTTCGTGTGCGACGCGCCGACGACGGACGCGGGGGAGCTCGCCGGGAAGCTGGGCGGCTGACGGGCCCGTAAGGACGGCCTGTACACCCGCCGGACGGCCGGGCCCGTGCGGGCCCGGCCGTCCGGGGTTCAGCTGTGCCGGGCCGCTCAGCTGTGCTGGTAGGCCACCAGCGAGATGCCGACGTAGTGCACGATGAACGCCGCGAGGGTCAGCGAGTGGAACACCTCGTGGAAGCCGAACCAGCGCGGTGACGGGTTCGGCCGCTTGATGCCGTAGATGACACCGCCCGCGCTGTAGAGCAGCCCGCCGACGACGACGAGGACGAGCACCGCGATACCCCCGGCGCGCATGAAGTCCGGCAGGAAGAACACCGCGGCCCAGCCCATGGCGATGTAGCACGGGGTGTAGAGCCAGCGGGGCGCCCCGACCCAGAACACCCGGAAGGCGATGCCGGCCGCCGCGGCACCCCAGACCGCCCACATGAGCGGCTGCCCGGTGGACTCGGGCAGCAGGAGCATGGTCAGCGGGGTGTACGTGCCCGCGATGATCAGGAAGATGTTGGCGTGGTCGAGCCTGCGCAGCACGGCTTCGCCGACCGGGCCCCAGGTCCCGCGGTGGTAGACCGCGCTCACGCCGAAGAGCAGGCAGGCGCTGAGTACGTAGACGGCGCAGGCGACGCGTGCCCGGGTGCTGTCCGCCAGGGCGA
Source organism: Streptomyces sp. NPDC058637 (assembly GCF_042717325.1). Lineage (NCBI taxonomy): Bacteria > Bacillati > Actinomycetota > Actinomycetes > Kitasatosporales > Streptomycetaceae > Streptomyces > Streptomyces sp. NPDC058637. The sequence goes on from NZ_JBHXRD010000032.1 coordinate 20,941, forward strand.
CGAGGACGACTCCGGCGATCAGCACCGCGGGGAACATCCCGGCGTGCAGCCAACCGCGCATCCGCGGTTTCACGGGGACAGGGTCGTCGAGTTCGACAGGTCCGGACGTGGCGGCAGAAGTCATGGACGCCATGCTACCTACGCTTCCGTAGGTAACCGCTTCGAGTGGCGATGCTCACGTGTGCGGCCCTCTGGACATATGGGCGCGACCGTCGGATGATCAAATGAGTGCGGTCGGCACCGGATGAGCGCCAGGGGAAGACGAAGGGGTCAGCATCCGGGTCGCAGCCCCCACGGGGCACCTGTAAACAGACACCCTCGACAAGGAGCGATCGTGGCGCGCGACATCGCGGCTCCCCCCACTGTTCCCACCAACCACCAGGAGCTCGTCTCCTGGGTGGACGAGATCGCAGCCCTCACCGAGCCGGACCGTGTGGTCTGGTGCGACGGCTCGGAAGCCGAGTACGAGCGCCTGTGCGAGGAGCTCGTCGCCAAGGGCACCTTCACCAGGCTCGACCCGGTCAAGCGTCCGAACTCGTTCTACGCGGCGTCCGACCCGAGCGACGTCGCCCGTGTCGAGGACCGCACCTTCATCTGCTCCGAGAAGGAGGAGGACGCGGGCCCCACGAACCACTGGAAGGCACCCGCCGAGATGCGGGCCGTCTTCACGGGGGACAGCTCCACCGGTGAGAACGGCGTCTTCCGCGGCTCCATGCGCGGCCGCACGATGTACGTCGTCCCGTTCTGCATGGGCCCCCTCGGCTCGCCGCTCTCCGCGATCGGCGTCGAGATCACCGACTCCGCGTACGTCGCCGTCTCGATGCGCACCATGACGCGCATGGGCAAGGCCGTCCTCGACGAGCTCGGCACCGACGGCTTCTTCGTCAAGGCCGTCCACACGCTGGGCGCCCCCCTCGCCGAGGGCGAGCAGGACGTCCCGTGGCCGTGCAACTCCACCAAGTACATCTCGCACTTCCCCGAGGACCGCGAGATCTGGTCCTACGGCTCCGGCTACGGCGGCAACGCCCTGCTCGGCAAGAAGTGCTACGCCCTGCGCATCGCCTCCGTCATGGCCCGTGACGAGGGCTGGCTCGCCGAGCACATGCTGATCCTCAAGCTCACGCCGCCGCGCGGGGGGAGCGAGGCCGTCAAGTACATCGCCGCCGCCTTCCCGAGCGCCTGCGGCAAGACCAACCTCGCCATGCTGGAGCCCACCATCCCCGGCTGGACCGTCGAGACCATCGGCGACGACATCGCCTGGATGCGGTTCGGCGAGGACGGCCAGCTGTACGCGATCAACCCCGAGGCGGGCTTCTTCGGCGTCGCGCCCGGCACCGGCGAGCACACCAACGCCAACGCCATGAAGACCATGTGGGGCAACTCCGTCTTCACCAACGTCGCGCTCACCGACGACGGCGACGTGTGGTGGGAGGGCATGACCGAGGAGCCTCCCGCGCACCTCACGGACTGGAAGGGCAACGACTGGACCCCCGAGTCCGGCACGCCCGCCGCCCACCCCAACGCCCGCTTCACCGTCCCGGCCGGCCAGTGCCCGATCATCGCGCCGGAGTGGGAGGACCCGAAGGGCGTGCCGATCTCGGCGATCCTCTTCGGCGGCCGCCGCGCCTCCGCCGTACCGCTGGTCACCGAGTCCTTCACCTGGCAGCACGGTGTCTTCCTCGGAGCCAACGTGGCCTCCGAGAAGACCGCCGCCGCCGAGGGCAAGGTCGGCGAGCTGCGCCGCGACCCGTTCGCCATGCTGCCGTTCTGCGGCTACAACATGGGCGACTACATGAACCACTGGATCAAGGTCGGCGCCGACAAGCCGGACCAGTCGAGGCTCCCGAAGATCTACTACGTCAACTGGTTCCGCAAGAACGACGCGGGCAAGTTCGTCTGGCCCGGCTTCGGTGAGAACAGCCGCGTCCTCAAGTGGATCGTCGAGCGCCTGGAGGGCAGGGCCGAGGGCGTCGAGACGCCCATCGGGATCCTGCCGGCCAAGGGCGCCCTGGACACCGAGGGCCTCGAACTCTCCGATTCGGACCTGGACTTCCTGCTCAAGGTCGACAAGGAGATCTGGCGCGAGGAGGCCGCCCTGATCCCCGAGCACCTCAACACCTTCGGTGACCACACGCCGAAGGAGCTGTGGGACGAGTACCGCGCGCTGGTCCGGCGCCTGGGCTGATCCCCTTCCCGATCCCCGCGGCCGGGCCTCCCGACATCCGCCCTGACCTGTGGGGTCAGCGGCCCGCCGCGGTGGGGAACGTGCACGAACACGCGCCCCTGGCCCCCGGAGCCCCCTCAAGGCTCCGGGGGCCGACCTCTTCGCCCGCTCCCGCGGGCCGCGGTCACAGGCCCCGGTCCTCCAGATACCGGGTGTGCGTCTGCTGGCGGCGGGCCTCCGCCTCGCGCAACCCGGTGGCCAGCCCCTCCGCCTCCCGGTGCAGGAGGTCCAGCTGGCGTTCCAGATGCCGCTCCGGCGGCTCGCTGCCCGGGGCGACGCGGGTCCACCACCGGGTGCGTACGAAGGTGTCGACCGACTCCGGGATGTCCTGGTGGACGGCGCGCGCCAGGACGTGGACCCCCTCCGGGTCGGTGGCCAGCGCCTCCGAGACCCATCCGGGGGCCAGCAGCCCGTCCAGCAGGTCCGTCAGCTCGACCAGCCGGCCCGCCGCCCCCGGCGGCAGGTCCACCTCCGCCAGGTACTCCCGCAGGGTCACGAAGTCCGCCCGCAGCGACTCCAGCCGGGACGACGCGTCCGGGAACTCCGGGGCCGGCGGGCGCCGGGGCGGGGCGATCAGCGCCCCCGCGCCGTACAGCCCGGCGATCACGACCGGCCAGTACGCGCCCGCGAGCCCCGTGAAGGTGAGCGCGAGCCCGGCCAGTCCGCAGGCACTGCCCGTGAGGTTCTTGGCCGACTCCAGGTAGGCCAGCGCCCGGCCGGGAAGACTACTGGTAGCCACGGATCTCCTCGAACGCGCCGTCCAGGGACCCAGGCCCCTCGGCCTTCGTCGCGTCGAAGAGCCGTCCGCCGGTCAGCTCCGCGATCCGGTCGAGCTCGGAGCGGTCCGAGTCGCCGAACACGACGGGGAAGACCGGGGTGACCTGCCGGGCCGCCGGAAGTCCCCGGTAGAACGCGGTGAACTCGGCCGCCGTGTCACCCGTCGTGTTCTGGCCGTCCGTCATCAGGACGATCGAGGTGAACGCGGATCCGGTGTCCGTGCCGATCCGGTCGTAGGCGTCGGCGAGGCTCGAATAGATGGCGGTGTCACCGCTCGCGGTCAGCGAGGCCGCGTCCGCCCTGATCGCCTTCAGGCCCTCCTCGGGGCGTGCCGGGTCGACCGTGTGCGTGGTGGCCCGCTTCACCGACGAGCCGAACGGCAGCAGCGTGACCTCCTCGCGCTCCCGGAAGTCGGCGGTCAGTCCGTCGAGCGCGTCCTTCAGCCGCCGCAGCCGGTCGCCCTCCATGGAACCCGAGGTGTCCAGGACGTACACGGTCCGCGAGGGCCGGCGGAGCTTGTTCTCGTAGCCGGACAGCAGGCCGTCGGCGACCGAACGCGTACCGGGGAACGGCAGTTCGCGGCGCTGCCCGGCGGCCAGCGGCGAGGCGGCGGCCACGGAGGCGACGACCGGCCTGCGGAAGGTGTCCGCGGTCATCCGCCGCTGGACGGCGGGCGTCCGCAGATACGTCGTCAGGGCGCGCACGGAGTCCTTGGCGTCCGGCGACGCGCCGGAGAGGAGGCTCAGCGGGTAGTCGGCGGTGACCACACCGTCGCGCGGACGGATCACGGTGAGACCGGTGCCGCTGTCCCGGTTCAACGAGTGCAGCACCGACTCGTAGTTGATCAGCGCGTCGACGTTGCCGCGCCGGGCGTACGCGGTGGCCAGCCAGCCCGAGGAGCCGGAGGTCAGCCGCTGCCCCGCGAAGAACTCCTTCAGCTTCGGACCCGCCCTGCGCACATCCGCGTCGGTGAGCGCGGCCTGCGCCCCGGACAGTGCCGAGGCGACCGAGATCAGCGCGGAGAAACCGGAGTTGGAACGCACCGGGTCCGTCATCCCGTACGTCAGACCGCCTTCGGTGACCGCCCGGTGCACCTGCGCCCAGGTGACCTGCTCCGGCTTCCAGCCCAGCCGCTCGACCGTCTGCGGCCGCACACCGATCGCGACCGGCGAGGCCATCAGCGGGGTCTCCGAGCCGAGACGCCCGGCAGCGTCCGGGTGCAGCCGCAGGTAGTCGTTGGAGGAGAGCCACACCGCGTCGTACGCCTTCTCCGCCTGCCCGGAGGTGATCTGCGCGACGGCGTCGATCGTGCCGGTCCAGGTGGGCCGCACGGTGATACCGGTCGCCTTCCTCGCCTGTTCCAGCAGCGGTTCCATGTCGGCGAGTTCACTGGAGGCCAGGACGCGCACGGTGCCGGGGCGCGGCGCCGTGTCCTCCTCCCCGCCGCCTCCCGCGGAGTCCGCGGAGCAGGCGGCGACGGGTACGAGCACGGCGGCGGCCAGCAGCGAGGCCAGGGCCCGCGTCACTCTGCGGCCCAGCCGGGTCAGGCCGCGACGGGCCCGGGGCGTGGCGCTCATCCGAGGCCACCGCCGTCGAGTGCCCCCGCGGTCCGGCTGCGCTCCAGATAGGTGCTCGCCTGCTGGAGCTCGGAGGTCAGCGACTCCACAGTGGCGGCCATCGACTCGGTCGCCTGCACCTTGTACGTGTCGATCGCGTCGAGCGTCCGGTAGATCTGCTGGAACGCCGTGCGCAGCGTCTCGGCACCCACCGCCGGGTCGGCGGCGATCCGCTGGACGTCACCGCTCTGCGTGGCGAGCATCTCCGCGTTGCCGCGGATCAGGTCCTCCGTCGTGGAACGCAGCACCCGCACCTGCTCGGTGACCTTGCGCTGGCTCTCCAGCGCCGAGGCCAGCATCACGGCGATCCGCAGGGCGGACACCGTGGTGGTCGCGGCCCGGTCGACGCCCTTGATGAGCTCCTCGTTGTTGCGCCGCACGACGTCCATCGCCAGGTACCCCTGCGCGCAGACGGCGAGCTGGGTCAGCAGGTCCTGGTGCTTCTGCCGTACGGGGAAGAGGACATCGGCCCGCATCGCGTCGGCCCGGTCCGGGGCGGTCGCCTCCGTCTCGGCGATGCGCTGCTCCACGGCGCCGTCCAGGGCGTCGGTGAGGACCACGTACTCCTGGAGCTTGCCCATGGTCTCCCAGAGCCTGGCGCGTTCGGTGTGCAGGGCGGCGTTGTCGCGGCGCAGATCGTCCTGGCCGGCGCGCAGGGAACCCACGATCCGGTTGAGGGTGGACTGGGACGAGGCGTACTTGGCGACGTGGTCGCGCAGCCGGTTGCCGCCGGGCAGTCTGGACAGCAGGCGGCGGGCGCCCTTGACCGGGGTGTCGCGCGGGTCGAGGTCCTCGACGGTGCGGCGGAGCTCGACGAGCGAGGAGCCGACCCGGGTCTGCGCGTCCCCGTCGCCGGACGCGCCGGCGGCGAGCGAGCGGACGGTGCGGTCCAGCATCCGGTTGGACTGCTGGGCGGCGGCGCGGATGTCACCCTGCCCGAGCGCGGTGATCTCGCCGATCCGGGTGGTGAACTCCGGTGAGCGGGCGTCCAGTCCGGCGAGTCCGGCGACGTACTCGGTGGCGCGGCGCGTCATCTCCGTACGCACCGCGTCGTCCACGGGCACGAGGCCGGCGGCCTGCTCCGCGCGGACGGGGGCGACGGGCTCGGGCGGGGTGAGGACGAGCTGCGGGGCGGCCGCGTCCGGTGGGGTGAGCGGGTGCGGCTCGGCTGGGTTCATGGGGCGGTCTCCTGGGAGGCGTGAGCGTTCATCAGCTCTGGGTCCGGCGGGCCATCGCGCGCAGCACCTCGGCGGTGGGCACGGGCGCCTGGCGGACCCCGGTCAGCCGCTGGTCGATGAAGGCGGTGTGCGGTGCGGTCGCCGCGGTGAACTCGGCCGCCGCGCCCTGGGGGCGGAAGCCGTGGCGTACGGCCAGTTCGCGCAGGCGCGGATCGGTGGAGAGCAGTTCGCCGAGCTCGCGGCCCGGCTCGGTGAGCGGGACGACGGTGTGGTCGCTGGAGACGGTCGTGTCCGGGTAGAGGACGACGAGGTCCCCGGTCTCCTGCTTCCGCAGCAGCAGGGAGGCGACCTGCGACTCGTAGACGAGCACCAGTGGATTGCCGACCCCGCTGACGAAGTCGCGGAAGGGGGCGTCGCTGCTGGTCTGCTGGCTGCCCTGCACCTGGACGAGCTTCTTCATCAGCGGTGCGGTGCGGGCGATCGCCGCGTCGTCGGAGGCGACCCGGCCGCCGTCGGCGACATAGCTGGCCGCGGCGAGGAACAGGGCCCCGGAGTTGGAGGAGACGGGATCGGTGCTGTTGACGAACACCGTGCCGCGGAGCTCGGCGTGCGGGGCGGTGCCCTTGAGCTGCTGCCAGGTCCTGTCGTCCGCGGCGGCGTCGAGGTAGGGCTCCATGAGCAGTTTCCCGCTCGTGGCCGGCTTCCCCGCGGTCCCGTCGTTCAGCGTGGCCAGCCCGTTGGCCGCCAGCACCTGTGCCGCGTTGCGGTGGGCGACGACGACGAGTGGCGAGTAGAACGGCCGCAGCGGGGCGCCGTCCGTCCGGTTGGTGTTCCGCAGTTCGTCGGCCGGGGCCTTCGAGCTGGGGAAGGCGAAGTCGTACCCCTTGAGCGGACTTCGGTCCATGGCCCAGGAGCCGGACGTCTCCGTCTTCACGGTGAGTCCCTCGGCGGCGAGGGCCCTCACCACATCGGGGTCGGCGAAGAACTCGGCCTTCTCCGACCCGATCACTCCGCGCACGGTCTTCGTTGCCGTGCCTGTGTCCTTGTCGCGGCCTGCTACGACGGCTGCTGCCACTCCGCCGATCAGCAGCACCGCCAGGACGATTCCCACGATGCGTCTCACGCAGGCAGACTGCTCGCGGAATTACACATTCCAGGCATGGCCGGGTGGACGGCAGGTGAAGGAGCGATCCCAGTACGCAACGGGAGGCGGCCCCTCAGGGGCGTGGCACCCGGTCCGCGCGCCTTCGCGGCCCGCGGACCGGGGCCGTCAGTGGGCGCCGGCCAGCGCGGTCGCGGTGCGCGGCGCGAGTGCCGCGGTGTGCGCGTCCATCGCCTCGGCGGCGAGGATCGCGACGGCCGTGTCGGCACGGGACGCGGCCACCACCAGGACCCGGCCCGCGAGGGCGTGGGCGCGACGGTGGAGCGCGGCCACGGGCGCGTCGGTCAGCCCGGCGTGCCGGGCCGGCGGTGCGCCGCGGAGGCGGGCCACCTGCGCCGCGATGCGGTCGCCTGCGGTGCCGAGGCCCAGCTCGTCGGTGACCGCGAGGAGGGCGGAGAGGTGTCCGGCGAGCTGGATGTCCAGCTCCTCCTCACGGGTGCGGTGCGGGAAGCCGGCGTCGTCGGCCGGTGTGTGGACCGATTTGGTGCGGATCGGCTCGTACATGGAGGGCCTCCTGGCGTTGCAGTGCGGCCATCCTAACCTGGATCCAGTCTAAAGTTGTCAGGAGTCCGGAAGGATTACCGGTGGGTACGGCGTCACGGCTGGCTGTAACCGTCCAGGAACTTCCCGATGCGGGTCACGGCGTCGGTCAGGTCCTTGGCCGGCGGCAGGGTGACCACCCGGAAGTGATCGGGTTCCGGCCAGTTGAAGCCCGTGCCCTGCACGACCATGATCTTCTCGGCGCGCAGCAGGTCGAGCACCATCTGCCGGTCGTCCTTGATCTTGAAGACCTTGGGGTCGAGCTTCGGGAAGAGGTACAGCGCCCCCTTCGGCTTCACGCAGGTCACCCCGGGGATCTGCGTCAGCAGGTCGTACGCGATGTCCCGCTGTTCCAGGATCCGCCCGCCCGGCAGCACCAGTTCGTTGATCGACTGCCGGCCGCCGAGCGCGGTGGCCACCGCGTGCTGCGCGGGCATGTTCGCGCACAGCCGCATGTTCGCCAGGATCGTCAGACCCTCGATGTACGAGGTGGCGTGCGCCTTCGGGCCGCAGACCGCCATCCAGCCGGAGCGGTAGCCCGCGATCCGGTAGTTCTTGGAGAGGCCGTTGAAGGTGAGCACCATCAGGTCGGGGGCGATCGCCGCGGTGGGCGTGTGGGTCGCACCGTCGTACAGGATCCGGTCGTAGATCTCGTCGGAGCAGACGACCAGGCTGTGGCGCCGGGCGATCTCCGTCAGCCCGCGCAGCATCTCGTCGTCGTAGACGGCGCCCGTCGGGTTGTTCGGGTTGATGATCACCATCGCCTTGGTGCGGTCGGTGATCTTCCGCTCGATGTCGGCGAGGTCGGGCATCCAGTCGGCCTGCTCGTCGCACCGGTAGTGCACGGCCGTACCGCCGGCCAGCGACACCGAGGCCGTCCACAGCGGATAGTCCGGCGCGGGCACGAGCACCTCGTCGCCGTCGTCGAGCAGCGCCTGCATCGACATCTGGATCAGCTCGGAGACGCCGTTGCCCAGGTAGACGTCCTCGACGTCGAGGTCGATGCCCTTGGTCTGGTAGTGCTGCATCACCGCCCGGCGCGCGGACAGCAGGCCCTTCGCGTCGCCGTAGCCGTGCGCCCCCGAGAGGTTGCGCAGGATGTCCTCGAGAATCTCGGGCGGGCACTCGAAGCCGAATGCGGCCGGGTTGCCCGTGTTGAGCTTGAGGATGCGATGCCCCGCGGCTTCCAGCCGCATGGCCTCCTCCAGCACGGGGCCGCGGATTTCGTAACAGACGCCGGAGAGCTTGGTGGACTGGATGACCTGCATGTCCGCGAGCTTACGGCCGCGTTTCGCGCGGTGCGCCCGGTTTCCGCGCCGCTTGCTCCCAACGGGTCCGTACACCGGCCCGTCGGGGCTTCCATCGCCATGCGGCCCCGGCCGCCCACCGTGGGAACGGGCGGTCGGGGCGGCGGCCCGGCTTGGAATGCGGGCGTGACCCACCGGACCGGGTGAGATGCGCCACGCGGCCCCGCACCGGGCCGGCGGTTCCGGGGTCCGGTGACCCGGTCCCGGGGCTCATCCGGGCAGTACGGTCCCCTCCGGGAGCCGTACGCCGAAATCGTCGGCCAGCACGCGCAGCACCTCGGCGGGGCCGCTCAGCTCCCGCTCGGTGACCGTGCCGTCGTCGGCCGTCTCCACGAGGGTGCGGCCGGACAGGGCCCGGTGCAGGCCCGGCAGGGTGCGCTGGGCGTACACCGCCTGCCGGAAGGGAGAGCGGGGGTTCGTCGCGATGTACCAGTTGATGACGTCGTAGTCGGGGGCCTCGAACGGCTCCAGCGTGAACTCGTACTGCGGCTCCCAGACGCCGCCCTTCTCCGTCTGCAGCTCCCACATCTCCAGCGGTCCGTCGTGCGGGGCGTGCACCAGGCGGTGACGGCGCGGGGTGTCGAGCAGTTCGGCGTCCACGACGAGCGGGATCGGCTCCAGGAGCGCGCCGCTCGAACCGAAACCGACGTCGGCCAGGAACGACCCGGGGTCGTCCTGTGCCTCCACCTTCAGCAGCATGTGCGTACGCGGCCTGATGTCGCCGGGCGCGGCGCCCAGCACCACCCGGGCGGCCAGCAGGGTGACGCGGAAGCCGAGCCGGGTCAGGGCCGCCGCGAGGAGGGTGTTGTGCTCGTAGCAGTAGCCGCCGCGCCCGCCTAGGACCAGCTTGGCCTCCAGATCGGGGAGTGCGAGGGAGGGGGCGCCGTCCAGGACGGGTTCCAGATTCTCGAACGGGATGCCCAGCATGTGGGCGCGGTGCACGGACCGCAGCACCTCCACGGTGGGACGGCGCTCCCCGGACCAGCCGATACGGGCGAAGTAGGCGTCGAGGTCGAGTGTCATGCCCCGACCCTACGCAGACCGCTCAGATGTTCCTCAAATGCTGTACGGGCCAAGGGATCCGGGGCAGTCTTCCCGCATGACCGGATTCGGGAAGCGGATGAAGCGGGACACGGCCGTGCTCGTGCTGCGTGACGCGCGGGAGATCACCGAGCTGCTGCGCGAGGCGCTCGACGGGGCGCCCGCCACCGAGCGCCCCGGCCTGGAACGGGCCCTCGCGCTCGTCGCCGAGGCCGGCTCGGTCACGGACGCGGAGCTGCGCGCCCGATGGGTGCGGCAGCGGCTCGCGGTGGCCGGGCACGAGGGGCCGGCCGACTCCGTGGCCGCGATCAAGGCGCTCCGCCAGGCGGAGCCGGGCCTGTCCCTCCTCCAGGCGGCGACGTACGCACGGGAGGCCGCGACGGCGTAGGGCGTCGCCACCCGGCGCGGCGCCGGCCTGCCCGCGCGGGGGTGTGCCGGGCTCAGCCGACGAGCAGGTCGATCACGCGTGCCGTGTCCTCCTCGTCGTGTCCCCCTTCCCGCAGCAGTCGTTCCATCAGGTTCAGGTACGGAGACAGCAGCGCGGTGCTGACGCCCTGGTCCTCGGCCGTCCGCACCAGCGTGGCGCTGCCCGCGACCTGCATGGCCAGGCCGGAGACCACCCCCGACGTGTGGTCGCCGCTGTTCAGCCGCTCGGCGGTGGTGTGCGCGGCCGGGACCATGGCGGTGAGCCAGTCCACGAGGAGCGGCGCGAATTTCTCGGGGTCGACGGCCTCGCGGCGGATGAGCGCGAAGGCGTGGGCGATGCCGGAGAACGCCCCGTACATCGCGCTGAGCAGCGCCACGTCGTGCAGGGCGGCGAAGCCGGGGTCCTCCCCGACGTAACGGGTGCCCGCGGGTACGGCCAGGGTGTGCCGGTGGTCCTCGAACGAGGCGGCCGAGCCGCTGTAGAACACGTACCCACCGGATTCCGGTGTGCCGATCATCGGCGGCACCGCCATGATCCCGCCGTCCAGGAACCGGGCGCCACGCGCCTGTGCCCAGGTGGCGCGGTCCCGCGCCCGGAGGGGGGTGCCGGTGGTGAGGTTGACCAGGTCCCTGTCCGTCAGGTCGGCCCCGGTCAGGGCCTCGTCCACGGAGTCGTCGTCGAGCAGGCAGAGCACCACGAGCCGGCCGGAGGCCACCGCCTCGGCGGCCGTGGCCGCCACGGTCGCGCCCCGGGCGGCGAACGGCTCGGCGCGTCGGGGATCGCGGTTCCACACGGTGAGCGGGTGCCCGGCGGTGAGCCAGGCGTCGGCGAGCGCGGCGCCCATGGCACCGAGCCCGAGGAGGATGACGGGTTCCTTGTACGCGGAGTCCCGCGCGGTGTTGTCGGACATGGACACGAGCCTCGTCGCCCGCCGCGGGGCGATCAAGTACCCACCTGGAAGTGGGTGGTTACGCTGGGGTGAGTGACCAGCTGGGAGGCACAGGCATGGGGACCGTTCGGCGGCCGGGTTCGTACGTCTGCGGGATCGACGCGGCGATGGACGTGATCGGAGGGAAGTGGAAGGTGCTGATCCTCTGGGCGCTGAACGAGCGGACGCTCCGCTTCGGTGAGCTCCGCAGGCAGGTGCCCGGGGTCACCGAGAAGGTGCTCGCGTCGCATCTGCGCGAGCTGGAGGGGGACGGCATCGTGCACCGCGAGGAGCACGCCGAGGTGCCGCCCCGCGTGGAGTACTCACTGACGAAGCGGGGCCTGGCGCTCAACGACGCGCTGGAGCCCCTGGGCGCGTGGGGACGGGAGAACGTCCTGCCTGACACGGCCGCGTCCGGCTGAGGACCGTCCGCGCGCCGATCCGTCCGTGCGCCGATCCGTACGGCGGCTTGATTTCGCCCCTTGTCGGAGATCTCTTCCATACGTCAGCATGCGCATGTCAAAACCGGAGGAACTCCGGTGACAGACGCATCTGGAGGGGACCCCCACATGAACAAGCCTCTCGTCGGCGCACTTCTTTCCGTCCTGTTCCTCGGGGCGGGCGTCGCACCCGCTGCCGCGGCCACGAGCCCGGACGCGACCGGAGTCCGCGCCCAGGCGGTCACCTTCGCCGGCACGGTCGCGCTCAGCAACTGTTCCGGCTCGGTCGTCCGGGCGCCCTCGTCGCTGCCCGGCGACCCGGCCCTCGTCCTGTCCAACGGCCACTGCCTGGAGACCGGCTTCCCCGGCCCCGGCGAGGTCCTGCTCAACCGGTCCTCGACCCGCAGCTTCACCCTGCTGAACGCGGCGGGCAACGGGGTCGGCACCCTGCGGGCCGGCAAGATCGCGTACGGGACGATGACGGACACCGACGTCTCGCTCTACCAACTCACCCGCACCTACGCCCAGATCGAGAGCTCCTACGGCATCAAGGCCCTGGAACTCGACGCCGCGCGCCCGACACGGGGCACCGCCGTCACGGTCGCCTCCGGGTACTGGAAGCGCACCTACAGCTGCGCCGTCGACGGGTTCGCGTACCGTCTCAAGGAGGGGGCCTGGACCTGGAAGGACTCGGTCCGCTACACCTCCGCCTGCCGGACGATCGGCGGCACGTCCGGATCCCCGGTGATCAACGACGCGACGGGCAAGGTCGTCGCCGTCAACAACACCGGGAACGAGGACGGGCAGCGGTGCACGGACAACAACCCGTGCGAGGTGGACGAGAACGGCACCGTGACCGTCCGCCAGGGCATCAACTACGCCCAGCAGACCTACGGCATCGTGCCGTGCATCGGCGCGGGCAACCAGATCGACCTGAACCGGGCCGGCTGCACGCTGCCCAAGCCGTAGCCGTAGCCGTAGCCGTAGCCGTAGCCGTAGCCGTGGGGGCGGGGCGCCCGGTCAGATCCGGGCCCGGCGGCCCGCGCCCCGCACCGCCCGGCCCGCCAGGACGGAGGTCCGCTTTCCGTCCTCGATGACGAAGCGGCCGTCGATCAGGACGTGCGGGATGCCCACCGGCAGGGTGCGCGGCTCGTCGAACGTCGACCCGGCCGCCACCGTGTCCGGGTCGAAGAGGACCAGGTCCGCGCGGTAGCCCTCGCGGACCAGGCCCCGGTCCGGCAGGCGCAGACGGGCGGCCGGGCGGGACGTGAGGTGGGCGACGCACTCCTCCAGGGAGAGGATGCCCAACTCCCGCACGTACCGGCCGAGGTACTGCGGAAACGTGCCGTACGCGCGCGGGTGCGGCTTGTCGCCCTGGAGGATGCCGTCGCTGCCGCCGGTGTGCACGCGGTGACGCATGATCTGCCGGACGTTCTCCTCGTGGCCGACGTGCTGGAGGATCGTCGTGCCGAGCCGGTCCTCGACGAGCAGCCGGCGGGCGGTCACCCAGGGGGCCTCGCCGCGCAGCCGGGCGGACTCGGCGACCGTACGGCCGACGTACGCGGCCAGCTCCGGTGTGCCGACGCCCGAGATCTCGATGGTGTCCCACTCGATCGGGACGCCGTGGCAGCCGTCGGATCCCAGGACCTCCAGGTGGTGGCGGATCCGCTCCGCCGTCGCCCCGTCCGCGAGCCGGGTCATGACCGACTCGGGCCCGCCCTCGCTCACCCAGCTCGGCAGCATCGCGACGAGGGTCGTGCAGCCCGGGGTGTACGGATAGGTGTCGAGGGAGATGTCGGCGCCGGCCGCGAGGGCGTCGTCCAGGAGTGCGAGGAGGTCCGGCGCCTTCCCCTTGTTCACACCGAAGTTCATGGTGGCGTGGGCCAGATGGAGGGCGCAGCCGGCGTCGCGGGTGAGCCGCACCATCTCCTCGTACGCGGCCAGCGCCCCCGCGCCGTACGAGCGGTGGTGCGGGCAGTAGTACCCGCCGTGTTCCGCCACCACCCGGCACAGCTCGGTGAGTTCGGAGTCGTTCGCGTACATCCCCGGGGTGTACGTCAGGCCCGAGGACATGCCCACGGCGCCCTCGGCCATGCCCTGCGCGACTAGTTCCCTCATCCGGGTCAGCTCGGCGGCGGTGGCCGGGCGGTCGTCCCAGCCGACGGCGAGCATCCGGACGGTGCCCTGCGGGATGAGGTAGGCGGCGTTGACGGCGATGCCCTGGCCGCCGAAATTGCGGTCGAGGCGGTCCAGGTAGCCGCCGACGGTGCGCCAGTCGAAGTCGATGTCGCCGCCGTCGCCGTTCCAGCCGGCGATGGAGCGGCGGACCTCGGCGAGGGTGCGGTCGTCTGCGGGGGCGTACGACAGGCCGTCCTGGCCGAGGACCTCCAGGGTGACGCCCTGGGCGGCCTTCGCGCTGTGGTCGGGGTCGCGGAGCAGGGCCAGGTCGCTGTGGGCGTGCATGTCGACGAAGCCGGGGGAGAGCGCGAGGCCGTCTGCGTCCAGGGTGCGGGGGGCGGTGGGGCGGGGGCCGTCGCCCTCGCCGCGTATCTCGGTGATCCGGCCGTCGTCGACGCCGACGTCGGCCCTGTAGGCGGGGGTGCCGGTGCCGTCGATGACGGTCGCGTTGCGGATGACCAGGTCCATGGTGTGGCTCGCCTTTCAAGGGTGGTTCCCTCCCCGCCCCGCCCGTTCCCGTGACCGGGGCTCCGCCCCGGACCCGCACGCCCTCCGGGCGCGCGTGACCGGGGCTCCGCCCCGGACCCGCACGCCCTCCGGGCGCTTGTCCTCAATCGCCGGCCGGGCTCGGTTGGCGCCGCCGGGCAGGTGTGATGTGCCGGACGCGGCGGAATTCGAGCCCCTCCGGCGATTGAGGAGCGGGGTCCGGGGCGGAGCCCCGGTTACGGGCGAGGGCGGGGTGGGGGGAAAGCACCCCGTAGGGATCAGAAGAACGTGCGGAGGTAGTCCGTGACGGTGCCGTCCGCCTGCGCCAGCGGAATCAGCTGCCACTTGTCGAACGACGTGCAGGGATGCGAGAGGCCCATCCCGACCCAGTCACCCACCTCCAGCTCGGCTCCCGCCTCCGTCCGCACCCAGGTGTGCTGGTCGGACAGACCCGTGACCGTGATACCGGTGGCGGCCCGCTCGGAGCCGTCGCGGCCGGACCGTACGACCTGCGCCCGCGGGAGGTCGAGGTCGTAGGCCGCGTCCCGCTTGCCCGCGTTGAGGAACGCCTGCTCGCCGGAGGGGCGTGAGACGACCTGTGCCCAGAGCCGGAAGGCGGGCCGCAGGGCGCCCTCCTCCGGGACCCGGTTGAACGGGGTGATGCGCAGGTAGTGGCCGTCGTCGTGCGAGACGTACGCCCCGGAGCGCAGCAACTTGCATACGGGCCGGGAGAGGCCGGGAATCTCCGCGAACACGTCGGCCACCGCGTCGAACCACGCGCTGCCGCCCGCGCTGATCAGGATCTCCTCGCCGTCGGCCAGCGCGGAGAAGCGGCCGGACGCGTCGAATCCGGCGGCCAGCGCGACGAGGCGGCGCAGCCACTCCCGTACGCGTTCGGGGGAGGCGTCCGGCACCTCGCCCTCGTAACCGGCGACGCCCACCAGGCGCAGGGTGGGCGCCGCGGCCACCGCGTCGGCGACAGCCGCGCAGTCCGCCTCCGTGCGGGCGCCTGTGCGCGCGCCCTCGCCGGCGCCCAGTTCCACGACCACGTCGACGGGGCGGGAGGCGCCCGCCGCGCGCAGCGCCTCGTCCATCAGTTCGACGCCGCGCACGGAGTCGACGTAACAGACGAACGTGAAGTCCGGGTCGGCGTCCAGCTCACCCGCCAGCCAGCGCAGCGCGACCGCGTCGACGACCTCGTTGGCCAGGAAGATCCGCCGGATGCCGTACGCCCGGTAGACCCGCGCCTGGTGGGGGACGGCCGCGGTGATGCCCCACGCGCCGTGTTCCAGCTGGCGGGCGAAGAGCTGCGGGGACATCGACGTCTTGCCGTGCGGCGCGAAGGCCAGGCCGTGCCGCTCCGCGTACGTCTCCAGCAGGGCGAGGTTGGCCTCAACGGATTCGGCGGACAGGGCCAGCACGGGGGTGGTGAAGCCGCCCGTGAAGAGGTTGCGGCGCTCGGCCGCCAGGGCGCCGACGGTCAGCCCCTCCGCGTCGGGCGGCAGCGCCTTGAAGCGGTGGTCGACCACTTCACCGGCGAGGGCCGTCACGGACTGTTCGGCGGACTGCTGGGCGGCCAAGGGATCCTCCTCGGGAACACGATGCGTTGCATTGTCTGCAACGCTCATTGCGCATATCGCTTGAGGCTGTCTAACATCCGAGCCGACGCCGGGTCAATGGTGAGCACCGGCGCCGACGCCCGACCACGAGGAGCCCAGAGTGCCCGGACCCGCAGCCAGGACAGCCACCGCGGACGCGGACGTCGTCTGCCTCGGTGAGTCCATGGTGACGTTCCTGCCCTCGCGGCCGGGCCGCCTCGCCGACGTCCCCACCTTCGGCCGCGGGATCGGCGGAGCCGAGTCCAACGTCGCCTGCGCGCTCGCCGCGGGCGGGCACCGGGCGAAGTGGGTCGGCCGGGTCGGAGCCGACGGCTTCGGCGACCACCTCGTCGACACGATCGCCGGCTACGGGGTCGACACCTCCGCCGTGCGCCGCGACCCCGAACGTCCCACCGGCGTCTACTTCCGCACGGCCGCGGACCGGGCCACCGACACCCACGAGGTGGCGTACTACCGGGCGGGATCCGCCGCCTCCGCGATGTCCCCGGACAACGTCCCGTACGAGGACCTCCTCTCCACACGCGTCCTCCACCTGTCCGGCATCACCGCCGCGCTCTCCGCCGACTGCCTGGCGCTCCTCCACGACCTCACCGCCCCGCGCGACGGCCGCCCGCTGATCTCCTTCGACGTCAACCACCGCCCCGGCCTGTGGCGGAACGGTGACGCGGGCGACGTCCTGCTCGGCCTCGCCCGCCGCTGCGACCTCGTCTTCGTCGGCGAGGACGAGGCGGAGGAGGCGTGGGGCGTGCGCGGGGCCGAGGCGATCCGCGCGGCGCTGCCGGAGCCGGCGGTGCTGGTCGTGAAGCGGGGCGCGGAGGGGGCGACGGTGTTCTCGCGCGGCGAAGGCGTCACCGACGCCCACGTCGTCACCACCGTCCCCGCCCTCCGCGTCGACACCGTCACCACCGTCCCCGCCCTCCGCGTCGACGTCGTCACCACCGTCCCCGCCCTCCGCGTCGACGTCGTCGCCGCCGTCGGTGCCGGGGACGCCTTCGCCGCGGGATTCCTCTCCGCCACCCTGCGTGACCTCCCCGTACGCGACCGGGCCCGGCACGGCCACCTGATGGCCGCCGCCGTCCTCACCGTCCCCGGCGACCTCACCGACCCCCCGGCCCGCGCGTACGCCGACCGCCTCGCGGCCCTGGACGACGCGGCCTGGGGCACACTTCGTCTCGGCCCCGGCTGGACAGCAGCCGAAGGGGCGAACGAGGAGGTACGAGTCACATGAGCCAGACCGTCGACCGCGCGCTCAGCATCCTGCCGCTGCTCGCCCAGGGCCCCGCCGACCTCGGCCAGGTCGCCGAGCGGCTCGGCGTCCACAAGTCCACGGCACTGCGCCTGCTCCGCACCCTCCACGAGCACGGACTCGTCTACCGCCAGCAGGACCAGCGCTACCGCCTCGGCGCCCGGCTCTTCGCGCTCGCGCAGGAAGCGGTCGAGAACCTCGACGTGCGCGAGATCGCCCACTCCCACCTCGTCGAGCTCAACGAACAGTGCGGGCACACCATCCACCTCGCGGTGTACGAGGACGACGAGGTCCTCTACATCGACAAGGTCGAGAGCCGCTACCCGGTACGGATGTACTCGCGGATCGGGAAACCCGTCGCGATCACCGTCGCAGCGGTCGCCAAACTGCTCCTCGCCGACCTCACCGAGCCGGAACGGCGCGCGATCGCCGAACGGCTCGACTACCCCATGTACACGCCCCGTTCGATCCCGAACGCCGGCGCGTTCCTCAGGGAACTCGCCGTCGTACGCGAACAGGGCTGGGCCACCGACCTCGGCGGCCACGAGGAGTCCATCAACTGCGTCGGCGCGCCCGTCCGGGGCGCCGACGGCCGGGTCGTCGCCGCCATGTCGGTGTCCGCGCCGAACGTGGTCGTCACGGCCGAGGAACTCCTCACCCTGCTCCCGCTGGTGCGCCGCACCGCCGACACCATCAGCCGGGAGTACTCCGGCACCACCCCCGTCAAGAAAGCCTGAACCGTCATGACCGAGAAGACCGCTCTCACCCCCAGCACCCACACCACCCCGCCCGCCAAGTTCTCGCACGGCGTGAGGAAGGGGAACATCCTCCAGGTCGCCGGACAGGTCGGCTTCCTCCCCGCCGTGGAGGGCCAGGCCCCGACCCCGGCCGGTCCGACGCTGCGCGAGCAGACCCTGCAGACCTTCGCCAACGTCAAGGCGATCCTGGAGGAGGGCGGCGCGAGCTGGGACGACGTGATGATGACGCGCGTCTACCTCACCGACGTCGACCACTTCGCCGAGATGAACGCGATCTACAACGCGTACTTCGAGGAGCAGGGCCTCAAGGCGCCCGCCTCCGCCCGTACGACGGTCTACGTCGGCCTCCCCGCGGGACTGCTCATCGAGATCGACGCCCTCGCGGTCCTCGGCTGACCCGCTTCCCCCACCGCCCCACCCCGCATCACGGCCCGGCGCCCCGTCCCCGTCGCACGGGAGCGCCGTGCCGCGCTCCGCCCTGCCCGAAGGACCCCGCCACCCACCGGAGTTGACCGAACATGCTGCTCGCTGCCTCACCGGCGCCGGCCGAGACACCACCGCACACCGGTGGACTGCTCCTCCTGATCGACGGCACCGCGGGTCTGCTGACCGTCGCCGCCCTCGGTATCGCGCTGCTCCTCCTCCTGATCATCAAGGTCAGGCTGCAGCCGTTCGTCGCGCTGCTCGCCGTCTCCATAGCCGTCGGCCTGGGTGCCGGTCTCTCCGTCACCGAACTCTTCGGCACGGTCCAGAAGTCCGCCGCCGTGTCCGTCATCGAATCCGGCATGGGCGGCATCCTCGGCCATGTCGCGATCATCATCGGCCTCGGCACCATGCTCGGTGCGATCCTGGAGGTCTCCGGCGGCGCCGAGGTGCTGAGCACCCGCCTCCTGAACCTCTTCGGTGAGAAGCGCGCCCCGCTCGCCATGGGCCTCACCGGCCTGATCTTCGGTATCCCGGTCTTCTTCGACGTCGGCATCTTCGTCCTCGCGCCGATCGTCTACGCCGCCGCCAAGCGCTCCGGAAAATCGATTCTGCTGTACGCGATGCCGCTGCTCGCGGGCCTCTCGATGACCCACGCGTTCCTGCCGCCGCACCCCGGACCGGTCGCCGCCGCCGGACTCTTCGACGTCTCGCTCGGCTGGGTCATCCTGATGGGCGCCGTCGTCGGCATCCCGTCCGTCCTCGCCGCCTGGGCCTACGCCGCCTGGATCGGCAGGCGCCTCTTCGTCGAGGTCCCGCAGGACATGGTCGAGGCCGCCGCGGAGGCCAAGGAAGCCGTCGCCGCCGAACAGCGCGCGAGCGGAGTCCCCCGCGTGAGAAGCCCGTCGCGCTCGGCACCGTACTCGCGATCATCGGTACGCCGCTGGCGCTGATCCTCGCCGCGACGTTCTCCTCCATCGCGCTGGACCCCTCCACCCCGCGCTCCGTCATCGAGTTCTTCGGCAACCCGTTCGTCGCCCTGACCATCGCCCTGCTCCTGGCGTACTACCTGCTGGGCATCCGGCGCGGCTGGTCCCGCAAGTCCCTCGAATCCGTCTCCACGTCCTCCCTGAAGCCGGTCGGCAACATCCTGCTGGTCGTCGGCGCGGGCGGGATCTTCGGAGCCGTGCTCAAGGGCAGCGGCATCGCGGACGCGCTCGCCGACACCTTCAACGACGTCGGCCTGCCGGTCATCCTGCTCGCCTGGCTGATCTCCGTGGTGCTGCGCGTCGCGCAGGGCTCGGCGACGGTCGCGATCGTCACCACCGCCGGCATCGTCGTCCCGCTGGTCGAGGGCCAGGGCATGTCGCAGCCCCACCTCGCGCTGATCATCATGGCGATCTCGGCGGGGTCGATCTTCGCCTCGCACGTCAACGACGGCGGCTTCTGGATGGTCTCGAAGTACTTCGGCATCTCGGAGCGCGACACCCTGAAGTCCTGGACGGTCCTCGAAACGGTCCTCTCGGTGGCCGGGTTCGTCGTCGCGGCGGCCCTCAGCCTGGTGATCTAGCCTCTTTCGTCCGCTTCCGCCGGTACGGCCGGGAGCAGGACGTGCGCGCCCCCTTGTCCGGCGGCCCACTTTGCGCTTCGTTGATCGGCATGGTGGAGACAAGCGGAACCACAGAGTCAGGATCCGGGGCAGGACGGACAGGAACCGGGGAGACGGGCTCCGGGCCGCGCAAGTCCAGTTGGAAGTACATCGGACCCGGCATCGTCGTCGCCGCGACCGGCGTCGGTGCCGGGGACCTGGTCGCGACACTCATCGCGGGAAGCAAATTCGGCTACACCCTCATGTGGGCCGCCGTCATCGGCTGCCTCGTCAAGATCTCCCTCGCCGAGGCGGTCGGCCGCTGGCACCTCGCGACGGGCCGCACCCTCTTCGACGGCTGGCGCAGCATCGGCGGATGGACCACCGGCTACTTCGCGGTCTACGTCGTCATCTGGGGCTTCGTGTACGGCGCGACGGCCATGTCCTCCAGCGCCCTGCCCATCGTGGCGCTCTTCCCCGACGGCCCGGGGCTGAAGACCTGGGCGATCATCACCGGTCTCGTCGGCCTCGTCTTCGTCTGGTTCAACCAGTACGCCGTCTTCGAGAAGGTCATGACGGTCCTGATCGGCGTGATGTTCGTCGTCGTGGTCTACGTCGCGATCCGCGTCGTGCCGGACGTCGGCGCCTCCTTCGCGGGACTCCTGCCGGTACTCCCCGACGGCTCGCTGATCTACACGCTCGGCCTGATCGGCGGAGTCGGCGGAACCATCACCATGGCGGCCTACGGGTACTGGGTCAACGCCAAGGGCTGGAGCGACTCCTCCTGGATGAAGGTGATGCGCCTCGACAACCGGGCCGCCTACCTCACCACCGGTGTCTTCGTCGTCGCCATGCTGATCGTCGGCGCCGAGCTGCTGCACGCCTCGCAGATCGCGCTGACGAAGGGCGACCGGGGACTGATCGATCTCGGCCAGGTCCTGGAGGACCGCTTCGGGGCGGGCACCGCGAAGCTGTTCCTGGTCGGCTTCTTCGCCACCTCGTTCTCCTCGCTCATCGGCGTGTGGCACGGCGTGAGCCTGATGTTCGCCGACTTCGTCGAACGGACCCGGGCCGGCCGCCGCGGCGAGGACCCCGAGAAGGCCGGAGGCGCGGCGGTCGGCCGGCAGCAGCGGTCCCTTCCCTTCCGCGCCTACCTGCTCTGGCTGACCTTCCCGCCGATGACCCTGCTCTGGCTGGACGAGCCCTTCGGCCTGGTCATCGGATACGGGGTGCTCGGCGCGTTCTTCATGCCCTTCCTCGCCCTGACCCTGCTCTGGCTGCTCAACTCCTCCCGCACACCGAGTCAATGGCGCAACGGCTGGCTCAGCAACGGCATGCTGGCATCCGCCGGGCTGCTGTTCGTCGTGCTGTGCGTCCAGCAGGTGCGTGAACTGCCCTGGTGACGAGAGCCACCGGCGGGGCGCGGGGCGCCCCGCCGGTAACCGGCCCGGAATCGCCCTGACCGCGACCCGCGCGACGTGTCCAATGGGAGAGGGCGAACGGCTTGTGGCAGGGGGAGCGCCGGTGACATGGTGGGCGGCACGGCGCACCCCCCGCACCCGCCGGAAGCCGTATCCGCGAACAGGGGGCGCCAGTGGATCCGTACGCAGTACTCGCCGCGGCGGCCGGCCGCTGGGGGACGATCGCCGGCCGGCTCGGCCCCGGGTCGCTGGAGCGGCTGGCCGCGCTGCTCGGCGAGGTCCGCGACGGGCCCCGGGGCGAACAGCCCGAGGAGCACCGCCGCCACCGGGCCGCGTACGCCGCCGCGGAACTGCTCGCGCGCGGCCTGCCCGACGAGTTCGGCGACGACCCGCAGGGCCGCTTCACCCTGACGGCGCCACCCCCGGGAGCCGGCGCGCAGCACGCCACCCACCAGGGTTTCAGCACCGAGGACCTGGCGGTGCTGCTGCTGGACGGCCACCGCATGGTCGGCCCGCTGCTCGGCCCCGTACGCGGGCGGCTGCTGGCCGCCCCGGCCCTGGACCCCGGCACCCTGCGGCGGGCGGGCACCGACCCGGACGCGGCCGGGCTGATCCGGCTGGCCGGAAGGGGCGGCGCCGTACAGCTGCCGGGCTTCCAGTTCACCGCGGCCGCCCGGCCCCGGCCCGTCGTGACGGACGTCAACGCGGTGCTGGCCGCCGACCGCGACCCGTGGGGCGCCGCGGACTGGTGGCTCTCCCCGAACGCCTGGCTCGGCGTCAGCCCCGCGAGCCTCGTCGGCACGCCGGACGAGGCCCGGCTGCCCGAGACCGCCGGATCACTGACGGATCAGGAGTAGCCGTGCCGAACTACCGCCCGCCCACCGGCATGCAGGGGGTACCCACCAAGGCCGGACTCCCGGCCGGCACCCCGCTGTACCGGGTGCACGCCACCCACCGCGCCCCCGTGGCCTTCAACCCGCACCCCGCACACTGCCTCTACGGGGGCGGCCGGTTCGACGCCACCCCGTGCGACGGGTACGACTACCTCTACGCGGGCCTGGGCGCGGCGGCAGCCGTCTGCGAGACACTGCTGCGCGGGCTCCCCTTCGACCCGGCGGGCGGCCCACGGCTCCTCCCGCGCATCGCGGTCGAGGGCCGGTCGCTCTCCACCCTGCGGCTGAGGTCCGACGTCACCCTCGTCTCCCTGATGACCGCCCAGGACCTCGCCGCCGTCCACCAGGACACCTGGCTGGTCCACACGGAGGCCCAGGAGTACGCCTACACCCGCGACTGGGCGCACTGGATCCGCCGGCACACCGGTCCATGGGCCCAGGGAATGGTCTGGTCCTCGAAACGGGAGCCGGGCGACCGCACCGTCGTCCTCTTCGGCGACCGGTGCCCGCCCGACGTGCTCGGACCGGAGGCCGACAACACCCTGGACCTCGGCACGCCCGACGGCACGGAATGGCTCAACGGGGTGCTGCAGCCCTACCGCGTCCAGCTGCCCCCACCCGACGGACCCCGCTGAGCGCAGGAGGCCACGCATGCACGAGGACACCACGACGGCCGCCGAGACCGCCTACCGGAACTTCTGCGAGACCGGCGACCACCAGGAACTCCGTTCGGCCGTGGACGGGTTCGAGGAGATGTTCGCCGACCCCGGCACGGGCGACGACTGGGCCGTACGGCACGTCATGTTCGCGCACCTGCGCTGCGTCCAGTACGAGACCGCCCCCTCCGACCGGCTGCTGCGTCACGCGCGCCACCTGCTGGACGAGGGCCTGCGCGGGCTGGCGGCGGCCGACGACGACGGCGAGAGGGACGACACCCGCCTGGTCGCCCACGTGCTGTCGGCCGATCTCGCGAAGCTCTCCTACCTGGCGAGCGAGGGCGGGAGCGCGGCCGACCGGCTGCCGCTGCTGGACGAGGCCCTGCGGCTGCACACCGGGGCGGCGGCCCTGGCGACGGACCTGGCCGCCCACCCGGACGGCGATCCGGGCACCCTGTCCGGACTCCACGAGGCCCAGGGCTACCTGCACTTCCAGCGCAGCCTGCTGACCGGCGACGCCGAGTCGGCGCGGCTGGCCGCCACCCACTACCGGGCGGTGCTGGACATGGCCCCGCCCACCAGCGATCTCCCCTACACCCGGTACTCGATGGGCCTCGCGCTGCTCGTGCGGGCCCACGGCTCCGGGGACCGCGCCCCGTGGGAGGAGGCCGGAGACGCCTTCGAGGGCGCCCTCGCCGAGATCCGGGCATGCGGTCACGGGGAACAGCCCTGGTCGAGGGACGCGGAGATCCGGCTGGCCTACGTCCACGCCGCCGTCTGGTCGACCTGGATGGACCACGCCCGTGGCGAGGCCGCCGCGCGGGCCGTCGACCGGCTGCTCGCCGAGCCCGGTGCGGAGGACCTGCTCGACCCCGTCTTCCTGAACGCGTTCGCCCGCGTCGTCTACGAGTGGTCGGGCCGCCGCTCCGACGGCGAGGGCCAGGACCGGGCCATCGCCATGCTGCGCCGGGCCGTGCGGCTGTGGGAGCCGGAGCGCGACGGCCCGGTCGTCAACACACTCGTGCTGATGGCCGCGTACCAGCAGAGCCGTTACTACGCGGACCAGGACCCGCAGCGGGCCAGGGAGGTCGGCCGGCTCGCCGGACTTGCCCTGGCGGAGAAGCCCGAGCAGGCCGAACTGGCCGACGGGGCGACGGTGATGCGGGGATGGGCCAGGACCGTCCTGGAGGAGCGGGGGCTGCTGGAGCCGGACGACGAGCCCTCCCTCCCGCCCCTGGACAGCGAGGCCGTCGGCGCGCTGTGGACCGCACTGGTGGAGAACATCGAGAACGGCCGGTTCCACCCGGACCCGGGATGCGCGGACCCCGACCTGCCCGGCACCATCTCCGGCGCCACCGCCAGGGACCGCCGGGACGCCGACTTCGACCTGCTGTACGCGCGATGGACCCGGATGGAGGAGGGCAGCCGGGCGCGCGCGGAGTACGCGGCGAACCTGCTGGCCATGGCACTGGTCGTCGACCCCGGGGCGGACACCGGTACCGACGAGCAGCGGGACGCCCTGATGGAGGCCATGCTGCGGACGGATCAGGACGATCCGGCCTGGCAGCGGCGGGCCAACGCACTGGTGGGCTGGGCGCTGCTGCGCTGCGAGGTCCGGGGCAAGGGGCCCGGCATGGACCGGGTGATGGCCCACCTGGATCTCGGCGTTCCCGCCGACGGGGAGGAAGGCTACGGCTACGGCCTGGACATGGCCGCACTGGCCGCCCGGATGTACCGCGCGCAGACGGAGGGCGGATCGGACGAGCTCGACGCCATGCGCGTCATCCACGACAGGCTGCGCGACGACGCGTCCGTGCCCGCCTACATGCTCCTGCTGGCCGAGGCGCAACAGCTGTACATGGAGGCGCGGGCCGCCACCCAGCGCCAGGACCTCGCGGTGCTGGACCGGTGCGTGTACCGGGTGGCGGCCATCCACGCGGAGCTGGAACCGGACGACCCGGCGAGGGCCGAGCTGTGGACGGGTCTGGCCACGATGCACATGGGGCGGGAGGCGCTGGCCCAGCTTCTCGGAATACCGCCGCTCGTGCTGTCCGGCGCCCCGACCGCCGAGGAACTGCGCCGCGCCGCCCTGCCGTTCGACCGCGGACACCGGGCCTGGGTCCTGGGCAGCAACGGCGCGGCCCGGTTCGGAGCCGCCTGCCGGGACGAGGACACCGCCGCGGTGGCCGACGCCATGGAACTGATCGAGGAGGCCGCCGAGCTGTGCGGACCGGGCGGCGAGGACCACCTCAGGTACACCGGGATGCTGGGCGCCGGCCACTGGACCCTGGCCTGCGCACTCACCGCCCCCGGCCCGCGCGAGGAGCACCTGACACAGGCGATCACCCTGCTGGAACAGACCGTACGAACCTGCGGGGGCCCCGAACACCACCTGTACGCGGCGGCCGCCCAGGCCCTCGCCCGCGCCTACCGGGAGCGGGCGGTCCGCAGGCCCGGGAGGGCAGCCCGCGACCTGCGGACCTCCCTGAGCCTCGGCCTGGACGGCCTGCGCGGATACGCGTGGTCCGCACTCCTCCAGTCGGGTACGGAACATGCGGCGCTGGCCGTGGGCCGGGCGACCGAGGAGGCGCTCGAAGTCGCCGCCTGGGCACTGCGGGACGGCGATCCGGCCTCCGCGGTCCAGGCACTGGAGGCCTGCCGCGGCCTCACCCTGCACGCCGCCGTCACCTCCGGCACCGTCCCCCAGCGGCTGGCCCGCGCCGGGCTCGGAGCCCTCGCCGACGAGTGGCGGGCGGCCCGCGCCGACCCGGAACCGGCCGGACTGTTCAGCGGGGGCGGCGGAGAGGGCGGCGTCCCCAGCGCGCTGCGCCGCCGCGTCCTCACCGCGCTACGCGCGCGGACGGACACACCCCAGGACCAGCTCCTGGACCCGCCGGACACCGCCGCCGTCGCCGGCGCGCTCCGCGCCCTCGGCCGGGACGCGCTGGTCTACCTCGTGCCGCGGTCCGAGGACGGCGGCGGCGCGGCCGTCGTCGTCACCGCCGCGGGCGAGGTGCGCGCCCTGCCGCTCCCGGCACTCGGCGAGCAGGCGGGCCCGCTGAAGGACTACGACCCGGCCCCCGGCGCCGGCCGGGACCTGGGCCCGGCCCCGCAGACCGGGGCACCGGCGGCCGGACCCGGCCTGCGCGCCGCGCTGGACCGGTTGTGCGGCTGGGCGTGGACCGCGGCCGTGCGCCCGCTGCTGGAGGAGTTCGCCCCGTCCGGCCGCTCGCGCCGCGTCCCCCGGCTCGTCCTCGTACCGATGGGCCGCCTCGGGCTCGTCCCCTGGCACGCCGCCTACCGGGAGGGTGCCCGGGGCCGCCGGTACGCCCTGCAGGACGTCGACTTCTCGTACACCGCCTCCGCACGGCTGCTCTGCGAGGTCGCCGCCCGGCCCGCCGCCCCGCGGACCGCCGGTGCCCTCGTCGTCGGTGACCCCACGGGTGACCTGCGGTACGCGGGGGAGGAGGCGGACGTCGTGCACCGCACGTACTACCCGCACGGGCGGTTCCTGGGGCGGCGGGCGAGCGGTGCGGCGGACGGCGCCGGCACCCCGGCGGAGGTGCTGGCCTGGCTCCGGGGCGGCGGCAGCGCCGACGGCGTACTGCACCTGGCCTGCCACGCCTCGGTCGCGGAGCGGACCCGGCACACGGCGGGGCTGGCCCTGCACGGCGGCGGACTGTACGCGGAGCAGCTGTCCGAGGCCCTGGGCGAGGCGGAGCACAGCGGCCCGGCCCTCGTGGTCCTGGCCGCCTGCCGCAGCCATGTGTCGGGACACGGGCACAACGAGGCGTTCACCCTGGCCACGGCGTTCCTGGTGGCGGGTGCCCGCTCCGTGTTCGGCTCGCTGTGGCCGGTGCCGGACGGGGCGACCTCCGTGCTGATGCTCCTGGCCCACCACTACCTGCGCCACGAACGGGATTCCCCCGCGGGGGCGTTGCGGCGGGCGCAGCTGTGGATGCTGGGACGGGGCCAGGACCTGCCCGACGGATTTCCCCCCGCCCAGGCGGCGCTCGCCGCACGGGTGGATCCGGCCGACCTGAGCGCGTGGGCGGGATTCCTCCACCTGGGCAGGTAGCGGCCGGTCAGGCCCTCGGTACGACGGTGCGCAGCGGGATCGTACGCGTCGTCCACCGGCCGTACGCCCGTTCGGTGGGCCTGCCGAGATCCCGGGTGGACGTCCACCGCCGTGGAGGCGAGAAGCGCAGGACACCGTCGTCGGGCGTGGAGACCGCCCGCGCCCCGGACGGGGCCGGGTGCCACTCCGGGAGGTGGAACGGCACGGTGCTGAGCTCGCGTTCGGCGACGACGAGCTTCAGCCAGTCCCGAGCCTGCGCACCCGGGACCGGCGGGCGGTCCCGGGGCAGGGAGAACGGCACCGGCTGCCCGTCCAGCGCGTGCCCGGTGCGCCCGGGGCCGATGAAGTGCCCGGGGTACAGCGCAGAGTTGACCGCGTAACCGTCGGTCAGGTCCAGCAGCACGCACCACAGCGGCCGGTCCGCCGAACGGTTGTGGAGTCGCACGGACAGGAGCGGCGGGCGGGGGCCGTCCGCCCCCGGGCCGTAGGCGCACACGATCTCGCCGCTGCCGTCCGGCGTGAGCGGCGTTCCGTCCCAGGCGCCCCACGGGGCGATCTCGACCCGCACCAGCCCGTCGAGCGGCGACGGGCGCGGTGGCAGGTCCCTCAGCCGGTGCCAGCGCGTCAGATGGGTCAGGCAGTCGGCGATCCGCCGCGCGTCCTGGGACCCCGCCAGCCGCAGCGGGGTGACGAACGGGCTGCCGTCACGGCGCAGGACGTGGGCCGCGCCGCCGCGTACCTCCACACGGAAGTGCAGATCACCGGCCTGCCGGGCGTCGGAAACCCGGCGCAGGAGCGGGGAGGGGCCGCCGTTCGGCCCGGCTGTGGCGAGCGCCCGGGCGATGGCCTCCACGGGTCCGGCCTCCGCACCGGCGGCGGTCGGGAGGGCGAACGTGGCGGCGGGCAGGCTCAGCGCGCCGAGTGCCACGGGGTAGACGCGGCCCGGTGCGGGAGCCCAGTCCAGGGGATCGACCAGGGAGCGGTCCGGCAACACCGTACGGACGGCGACGTTCCGGTCGGCCTCCTCCTCGCCCACCACGGTGAACTCCGTGGCCGGGAAGCCCGGGGGCCGGTCGCCCTCGGGCAGCCCGTGGCCCGCCCCGCAGTCCACCTCCCAGCCCTCCGTCCCCTGCCGCAGCAGATGTTCACCGGCCGGGAGCCGGCCGGTGTCGCCCGACAGGAAGGGCGAGTCGGCCGTACCGCCGGGCGCGGCGGGGAGGAGGACCGGCTGCTGATGGGCCCCCGAACACCGCACCAGGGCGTCGGCGGCGGCGAGCACCTCCCGGTAGGTGATGCCCGGCCCGGCCGCCCGCACCGCGTCGAGCACCGCACGGGTGAACACCCCCTGCCTGCGGCCCTCGAAGTGCGTCTCGTACGCCCGCTGGTCCAGCCGGCACGCGGCCAGCAGCAGGACGCTCCCGGTGGCCGGGGTCCCGGCGGCCTCCACCGGGGCGGCGTCACGGGGCGGGGCGGGCGGCAGCGGCGGCCGGTCGTCGGACGTGGGCGCGAACCTCTCCGTGAACACCGGATCGCGTGTCGCCCCACCGGAGAAACAGCAGTCGAGGACGGCCACCACCCGCGCGCCACGGGCCGCCACCTCGTCGAGCAGGACCCGCAGCCGCTTGTCGGTCAGCGGGCCGTCCGCGCAGAGCAGGGCCTGACTGCGGCCCGTGGCCTCGATCAGCAGGTCGGCGCCGTGCGCCCGCGTCTCGGTGCCGTGCCCGGAGAACCAGAGCAGGGCGGTGTCACCGGGACCCGCCGCGCCCAGCCGGTGCCGGATGCCGTCCTCGACCGCCGCGGCGGTCGCCGCCCGGTCCAGCAGCACATGGACGGCCGACGGGGTCGACCCGGTCGTGTACCCCGCCAGCAGGGCGCGTACGTCACCGATGTCGTTGACACAGCCGCCCAGCGGGGGAGCCACGCCGGGCAGGTAGTCGTTGATCCCCACCAGCAGTGCACGGATCGATGTCATGCCGGGATTCTTCCAGCCCGCCGGCCCCTCACGCGCCCCGGTCCGGGCGCCGACAGGGCCTGTTCCGGGCGTTGTCGGGGCGCCGGCTCCCTGTGCCTGCCGCGGTCCGCTCCACGGTGCGCGGACGCCCGCAGCGCCGCCGGGGGAGCGGCGGCGCTGCGGGGCCTCGGGGCCGGGGTCTGGGGCTACGGCAGTCCGTGGACGTGCGGTCCGACCGCGTTCGACCAGGCGTTGCCGGCCGTGGCGTCCCAGTTCGTCGACCAGGTCATCGCACCACGCAGGTCCGGGTAGGTCCTGGAGGGCTTGAACGAGCCGCAGTTGGTGCCCCTGGCCAGGCAGTCCAGGGCCGCGTTCACGACGGACGGGGCGACGTAGCCGCTGCCCGCACCGCGGGTGGAGGCGGGGACACCGAGTCCGACCTGGGACGGGGCGAGGCCGCCCTCCAGCTGGATGCAGGCCAGCGCGGTGAGGAAGTCCACCGAGCCCTGCGAGTAGACCTTGCCGTCGCAGCCCAGCATCGAGCCGCTGTTGTAGTACTGCATGTTGACGACGGTCAGGATGTCCTTGATGTTGAGCGCCGTCCTGAAGTACTCACCCGACGTCGACTGCATGTCGATGGTCTGCGGAGCCATCGTGATGACGAGACCGGGGCCCGCCCGCCTTCGACGACAGGGAGCGCAGCGCCTTCGTCATGTACGTGGAGTTGAGGCCGTTCTCGAGGTCGATGTCCACCCCGTTGAAGCCGTACTCCCGGATGAGCGCGTACACCGAGTCGGCGAACGCGGCGGCGGAGGCGTCGCTGTTCACCACGACGGTCCCCTTCTCACCGCCGATGGAGATGATGACGTTCTTCCCGGCGGTCTGCTTGGCCTTGATGTCGGCCTTGAACTGGGCCACGGTGTAGCCGTTCAGGCCCGCCGAGTCCAGGTTGAAGGTGACGGCACCGGGCGTGGCCGTGGCGTCCGCGAAGGAGACGGCGATGATGTCGTAGTTCGCCGGTACGTCGCTGAGCTTCTGGACGGCCGCGCCGTTGTTGAAGTTCTGCCAGTAGCCGGTCACCGCGTGCTTGGGCACCGAGGTCACCGGGCCGGGGCCCGGGTCGTCGGCCTTGGCCGTACGCCCGTTGACCGTGGCGGACCTGACGGACTCACCGGCCGCGTTGGTGGCGCTCACGGAGAACTGGTACGCGGTGTCGGCGGCCAGCCCGGTGACCGTGGCGGAGGTGCCGGTGGAGGTGGTCGCCTTCGTGCCGCCCCGGTAGACGGTGTAACCGGTGGCGCCGGGGACCGCGTTCCAGGACAGGGCCACGGAGGAGGACGTCGTCGTGCCGACGGTCAGACCGGCGGGGGTGGCGGGGACCGTCGGTTCGGGGTCCGTACCGCCGCCGCCGTCGGGGCCGGTCACCTGGACGTCGTCCGCGAAGTAGGGCGCCTGGCCGTACCAGCCGTGGGTGTAGACGGTCACGGAGGTGGTGGACGGGCCCGTGGTGAAGCCGGTCCGCAGCTGCGTCCAGCTGCCCGAGCCCGGCGTCCAGGTGGAGACGTCCGTCGTGCCCGTCCCGCTCGCTCCGAGGTAGGCGTAACCGCCCTGCACCCAGGAGCTGAGCGAGTAGGTGGAGCCGGGCTTCACGGCCACGGTCTGCGTGCACCTGGCGTTGTCGTGGCCGGCCGGGGTGGCCTTGAGCGCGGACGTGCCGCCGTGCACGGGGGAGGAGACATTGGCACCGCTGCCGCCGGAACAGGTCCAGTTGGCGAGACCGGACTCGAAACCGGCGTTCTTGGCGACGTTGACATCGGCCGCCGACGCGTTGCCGACGAGTCCGGTGGCGGTCAGGGCCCCGGCGGCGAGCACGGCGACGGCTCCGCCGAGGAGGAACCGGGGACGACGTCTTCTGTGTCTGCTGGCTGCGGAGCGTTCCACTTGCTGCCTCCGGTGGGGGAGTTGGGGGTGCTGGCGGGGAACGGTGGCCACCGTTGGCCGATAAACTGGTCCAGACCAATCAGGTTGTCAAGACCTCTGGCGGAACGGATGCGCGCGGATAGGCCGGGCAGGGGCCGATCAGAGGTGGCGAAGCCGCTTCGGGAAGCTCGGATGCACTCGCGCGGGTGACTCGGCCGAGGCGGTCGGACCGTTACGGAGTGGATTTCCGGTAGTTGCGCGGAAGGGTGTCCAAGATGCCTTCTGACGTGCGTGGATATATTTTCCCGAGTTCAAACCTCGACGGCGCCGGTAACCCTGGGGGGTGGTACAGAAGTTGACCAGTATTGTATTCGTCCCCTTTCGCGCAGGGGATGATGCGAACACGTGTGCCGACTGTTGCTGTACTGCACCCCACTATCTGTTCTCTACCTGCTGAGAAGTGGCTAAAGTGCGGGGAAAGCAGCACGGGGCAGGAGCGATTGCGGCCGGAGTCACGACGACGACGGCCGGAGCCGAACGGGGAAGAGCGTGCCGACCGCAATAGCAGTGACCAGCGCTGATCTGGTGCTACCGCCGACCGATCAGCAGACACCGACCGCTGCCTTGCTGCAGGCTCCCGAGGCCCAGACCCTGGACCTCGCGATCGGCGACATGCACCTCCTCCTGGAGCAGCACGGCTATGTGATCGCGGTCTACCCGACGGGGATCAGCACGGCCCACGAGCGCCGGCTGCACGCCGTCCGATCCGTGCTGGAGAGCGACCGCATCGCCCTCCTCAAGGTGGACCTGCCACCGCTGGGCGTGGCCGTACTGGTCAGGCAGCTGCGCCAGTTGTCCATCTGCGACTTCAGCCCCGGAGTGGTCGCGTCGGCCGCCCGGCTGCTCGCCCACTACATCCACGCGGGCGCCCTGCTGAACTCGGTGGCCAGGCTCGACCGGGTGCCCGTCAGCCTCAGGACGCACGCCAAGTCGTGGGTGCCCGGCTCGCAGTTCGCCGTACTCGCGGGGCCCGACCCGCGGCTCGTCAAGGCCGGGCCCACCACCGACCTGCCGGGGCCGGAGTTCGAAACACATCTGCTGATCGCGAAGGGACAGTCGACCTCCGACTGGGTACGGGAAACCCTGGCCCCCGCGTGGAAGGTCCAGGCCATCAAGGAATGCCCCCTGCCTTCCGGGTCCCCGCGCTGGTGGGGTACCGGAAAGATGGTGGAATTCGTCTCCTACCTCCCGGACATCTCGGTTATCTACCAGCTGGTCTCCTCCGTAAGGCGGGAGAGCTGCCACTGGTGCGGAATGGAGCTCATCGGGGACCGCTGCGGCTTCTGCTCCTCGCCGCTCCACTCCGCCGAGAACCGAACGCACCCCACGGGTGTCCTGAACCAGGGGACGCCCGCACCACCGGGCGCCCGGTAGCCGCACGTCCCCCCACGGACCCCGCGCATCTCTCTCTGTCCGCTGCCCCACGCATCCGAATCGAACGAGGTTGTCCGGCCAATGAACTCCCGCCAGCGCCGCGGCGTGATACTCCTGCTCCTGTCGGTCCTGTGTGCCTTCGGTGCCTTCGCCGGTGTGCTCTCGGTGATCAGTGACGTCAACTCGAAGGTCGGGCCGGAGGTCACGGCGTACCAGGTCAAGACAGACGTGGCGCCCTACACCGCGCTGTCCGGCGCACAGTTCGAGAAGGTCAAGATGCCCAAACGCTGGCTCTCGTCCAACGCCGTGACCGATGTGTCCGAGGTCAACGGCAAGATCGCGGTCACGGAGCTGCGCAAGGGCTCGCTGCTGCAGTCCGACATGATGCAGAAGCGCCCCGCACTGCGGCCCGGGGAGCAGGAGATCGCCATCATGATCGACGCCGCGACGGGCGTCGCGGGCAAGATCACCTCGGGTGCGACGGTCAACATCTACGCCACCTTCGCCGGTGAGCGCGACGGCGACCCCTCCCAGTCGAAGGTCATCGTCTCCAACGCCAAGGTGCTGGACGTCGGCAAGCTCACCGCGCTGGAGCCGGGCCGCGACGCCAAGACGAACCTGGGCACCGAAGCCGTCCCGATCACCTTCGCGCTCAACACGCTCGACACCCAGCGCATCGCCTACGCCGAGTCGTTCGCGGAGCACGTACGCCTCGCGCTCGTCGCCCCCGGCAGCGACGGCACGATCCGTCCCGGTGACCGGACCTACACGCTCGACAAGGACAAGTGAGGAGCGGATGACCACCAGGATCCTCCCGGCCGTAGGTGACGCCGACGCGGCCAGATCGGTCACCACCCTGCTCAGCCAGCTCCCCGACGCGGAGCCGGCGGCTCCGGTCGGAGACTCGACGCAGCTCATCGACATGCTCGCCCGTCTCGCGGGCGAGTCCCTCGACGAACTGCCCGAGGTCGTACTGGTCCATGAGCGGATCGGCCCGGTGCCGGCACTGGAACTGATCCGCGAGGTCTCCCTGCGCTTCCCCGCCATCGGGGTCGTGCTCATCACCGCCGACGTCACACCGGGCCTGTTCGCGTCCGCGATGGAGTCGGGCGCCCGAGGCGTCGTCACCCTTCCCCTGAGCTACGAGGAACTGGTCAACCGGGTCCAGTCCGCCGCCCAGTGGTCCGTCGGTGTCCGCCGTCACCTGAGCACCGGAGCGGACGTCCTCACCGGCCCCGGCGGTACGGTCGTCACGGTCAGCGGCGCGAAGGGCGGGGTCGGCACCACCGTCACCGCCGTACAACTCGCCCTGGCGGCCCAGGCGTCCG
This sequence comes from Streptomyces sp. NPDC058637, assembly GCF_042717325.1. Classification (NCBI taxonomy): domain Bacteria; kingdom Bacillati; phylum Actinomycetota; class Actinomycetes; order Kitasatosporales; family Streptomycetaceae; genus Streptomyces; species Streptomyces sp. NPDC058637. Next base: position 54,560 of record NZ_JBHXRD010000032.1, read on the forward strand.
GACTCACCGTCGCCCTGGTCGACATGGACCTCCAGGCCGGTGACATCGGCTCGTACCTCGATGTGCAGTTCCGGCGTTCCATCGTCGACCTGTCGGCCATCACCGACATCACACCGCGCGTCCTGTCCGACGTCGTGTACAGCCATGACTCCGGCCTCGCCGTCGTGCTGGCACCGGGCGACGGCGAGCGCGGCGAGGACGTCAGCGACCGGTCCGCCCGCCAGATCGTCAGCGCGCTGCGCTCGCGCTACGAGATCGTCGTCATCGACTGCGGCAGTCAGCTCCACGGCGCCGGTGCCGCGGCCATCGAGATGGCCGACGCGGCGCTGCTGGTCACCACCCCGGACGTGATCGCGGTGCGCGGCGCCAAGCGCCTCGTACGCATGTGGGACCGGCTCCAGATCCGCAAGCCGGAGGAGACGATCACCGTGGTCAACCGGTTCGTCCGCAGCACCGAGATCCAGCCGCAGCTGATCGAGAAGATCACCGGGACCCGGACGGCGAACACGGCCGTTCCCGCGAACTTCAAGGAGCTCCAGAGCGTCGTCGACGCGGGCCGGCTGCACGAACTGGACCCCAAGAGCACCGTCAAACAGGCCCTCTGGGCCCTTGCGGGTGAGCTCGGCATCGTGAAGGTTCCGGACAAGGCCGAGAAGAACGGCGCCAGGAGCACCGCGAAGAACGGCGGAAAGTCCAAGAACGACCGGGGCTCGATCGGACGCCCGCGCCTGGGCGGACGCGACGGCGACGGCCGGAACCGGGCGACGACCAAGGGGGCAAGTTGACCAATGGCAGTTACCGAGACGACAGACGTGGAGATACGGGGAAGGCGCCACGGTGAGCCTTCCGCGCGCCGGGGCCCGACGCGTGGGCGGACGCGGGGCCGGATGCACGGCCGGCTGTTCGGCCGTGGGCGCGACCGCGGCCAGACCGCGATCGAGTTCCTGGGCGTCACACCGCTGATCATCCTGCTGATGATCGCGCTCTGGCAGTGCGCGCTGATCGGCTACACGTTCTCCCTGGCGGGGAACTCGGCGGACAAGGCGGCGCACCAGGGGGCCATAACGGAGGGCCCGCGGGCACAGGAATGCCGGGCCGCGGCCAAGGAGCACCTGCCGAAGGCCTGGCGGGACTCGATGAAGCAGACGAAGTGCCGCACCAGGTCGGGCATGTACTCGGCCGAGGTCCAGCTGCAGGTGCCGGTCCTGGTGCCCGGCGTACTCGACTGGCCGTTCCGCGTCGAAGGCAACGCCGCGTTCCCGGTGGAGGGCTGAGCGATGAGCAAGCGCACGCACACACCCGGCCCGGCGGCCGGCACGAGCGCCACCCCGCGCCGTGACCGGGGCCAGGTCGCCATCGAGTACCTGGGCTTCATCCCCCTGCTGCTCCTGGTCGGTCTCCTCGCGATCCAGGCGGGCCTCGCCGCGTACGCCGCCAACCAGGCGGGGACCGGCGCCCGCGCGGCGGCGCGCTCGGGCAGCATGTCGTCGGGCGGCTGCGACGGGCAGGCGGGCAGGGCCGCGATGAGTGACTGGACGGCCGAACGGGCCCGCTTCACCGACGGGTCCTCCTCCCTCGACGCGGTCACCTGCACCGCCCGCGTCAAGGTGCCCGACATCCTGCCGGGCGTCAATCTCTGGGGTACGGCCGAACGCAGCTCCACGATGCCCCGCACCTGACCCCACGGCGCTCGCGCCACTGCCTCACCAACGGCTCAACCGGCAAGTCGGAACGAGGAGTTACGCAATGAGTCTGCGGGCACGCATGACCGCCCCCGAGAAGAACGGCGGGGGGCGGGAGGACAGCCACATGGTGGCGTCCTACCGCGCCAAGCTGCTCGAAGAGATCGACCTGGCCGAGATGTCCTCGCTCGCCGCCGCAGACCGGCGGGCCAGGCTGGAACGCGTACTCAGCCACATCATCAGCCGCGAGGGACCGGTCCTCTCGACCGTCGAACGCACCCAGCTGATCCGCCGCGTCGTCGACGAGGCCCTCGGACTCGGCATCCTGGAACCGCTCCTCGAAGACGCGTCCATCACCGAGATCATGGTGAACGGCCCCGACCAGATCTTCGTCGAGCGCAGCGGCAAGGTCGAGAAGCTCCCGATGCGCTTCGGCTCGCACGAGCAGCTGATGCAGACCATCGAGCGCATCGTGTCGACCGTCAACCGCCGCGTCGACGAGTCGAACCCCATGGTCGACGCGCGTCTACCCAGCGGTGAACGTGTCAACGTGATCATCCCACCACTGTCACTGACCGGCGCGACACTCACCATCCGACGGTTCCCCAGAGCGTTCACGCTCCAGGAGATGATCAACGTCGGCTCGCTCGACGAGCAGATGCTGGTGCTGCTCTCCGGACTCGTCCAGGCCAAGCTCAACGTGATCGTCTCCGGCGCCACCGGCACCGGGAAGACGACCCTCCTCAACGCGCTCTCCGGTCTGATCCCGGACAGCGAGCGCATCGTCACCATCGAGGACTCCGCCGAACTCCAGCTCCAGCAGAGCCATGTGATCCGCCTGGAGTCCCGTCCGGCGAACGTCGAGGGCAAGGGCCAGATCACCATCCGCGACCTGGTCCGCAACTCCCTGCGTATGCGGCCCGACCGGATCGTCGTCGGTGAGGTCCGTGGCGGCGAGTCGCTCGACATGCTCCAGGCGATGTCGACCGGTCACGACGGTTCGCTCGCCACCGTCCACGCCAACAACGCCGAGGACGCGCTCATGCGTCTGCAGACCCTGGCCTCGATGTCCGAGATCAAGATCCCGTTCGAAGCCCTGCACGACCAGATCAACAGCGCCGTCGACGTCATCGTCCAGCTCACCCGGCACGCCGACGGCTCCCGCAAGGTCACCGAGATCGCCGTACTCGACTCGCACGGCCGCGACCCGTACCGCATCGTGACCGTCGCCCGGTTCGACGCCCAGCCGATGGCCGCCGACGGCCGGATCAACGGCACTTTCAGGTACCTCCCGATCCCGCGCAAGATCGCCGACCGCCTCTACATGGCGAGCCAGCCCATCCCGCAGGCCTTCGGCGTCGCCGCATCCGCCGAACAGCTCGCCACCCGAGAGGCCAACTAGGACCGCGCCATGACGAATCTCCCTCTGCTCACGATCGGCGTCACCCTGCTCTGCTGCGTCACCGGCGTGGCAGGCCTGCACGCCTACTCCGGCGGGAAGGCCGACCGGGACGCCCTGGTGGACCGCCTCTCGTACACCGGGCACGTCCCGGAGACCGGGCGCCACCGCCGCTTCCGCGGACTCGACAGCAGGCTGCGCAGGACCGGCCTGGGGCGGAAACTCGACCTGAAGCTCGCCGCGACCGGCCTCGACGTCACCCCCGGCGAGTTCTTCGTCTACTCGCTCTTCGCCATGGCCGGACTGTGGATGATCGCCGCGTCCATGCTCGCCAGCTTCTTCGGGCCGGTCGCCGCGCTCATCGGCCTCTGGGGCACCAACGCGTTCCTGAGCTGGCAGCGGACCAAACGCACCGAACGCTTCATCAACCAGCTCCCCGAACTCTCCCGCATCCTCGCCAACGCCACCCAGGCCGGCCTCGCCCTGCGTACGTCCATCAGCATGGCGGCCGACGAGATGGAGGACCCGGCGGGCCAGGAACTGGCCCGGGTCTCCCGGCGCCTCGCCGTCGGTGAAACCCTCGAGGACGCGATGAGCGAGCTGACCGACCGGCTGCCCTCCCGCGAACTCGTCGTCCTCGTCACCACCCTCATCCTGTCCAACCGGGCCGGCGGTACGGTCGTCAGCTCGCTGCGCAACCTCACGGAGACACTGGAGGAGCGCAAGGAGACCCGGCGCGAGGTCAAGACCCAGCTCTCCCAGGTCACCGTCACCGCCTACGCCGTCCCGATGTTCGGCCTGGGAGCCATGCTCCTGATGAACGCGGTCATGCCCGGCGCACTCGACCGCATGACCGGCGCCTTCATCGGCCAGGTCGCCGTCGTCATCTCCATCGCCCTGTACGCCGTCGGATTCATCGTGATCCGCCGCATGTCCCGGATCGACGTCTGATGGGCGGCGCGCACATGGACCTGCTGCTCGCCGGCGTCATGGGCCTGGCGGTGTACGGAGCCATCGCGGGCATCCGCATGTACCGGCGCGACGCGAAGCTCCCCAGCGACCTCGCGCTCGCCCTGGAAGTCGGCTCCACCCGCACCAGCGCGGTCGGCTCCGGCATCGACCGGCTCGGCATGCGCTGGGCCCCCATGGTCCTGCGGATGATGGGCCCCAAGGCCGTCAACAAGAAGCGCCGCCAGATCGACATGGCGGGCAACCCGGGCGGTCTGACCATCGACCGCTACGCCGCCCGCCGCGCGGTCTACGGCGGCCTCGGCGGGTTCGGCGCCCTCACCATGCTCATGCGCGGCCAGATCTTCCTCGCGCTGCTGCTGATCGGCTTCGGCATCTTCTGGGTCGAGGTCGGCATCTGGTCCGCCGTACGGGTGCGCCGCGACCACATCGACCGGACGCTCCCCGACTTCCTCGACGTCCTCGCCGTCGTCGTCTCGGCGGGCCTCGGCTTCCGTCAGGCACTGGGCCGCGTCGCCGAGAAGTACGAGGGCCCCTGGGCCGACGAACTGCGCATCACCCTGCGCCAGATGGACATGGGCGTCAGCCGCCGCGAGGCCTTCGACCAGCTGCGCAGGCGCAACGACTCGGAGCAGGTGGCGATGTTCGTGACCACGCTCCAGCAGGGCGAGGAGCTCGGTGCGCCGATCGTCGAGACACTGATCCAGATCGCCAACGACATGCGCCGCACCGACGCCCAGAACGCCCGCAGGAAGGCCGCCAGGGCCGTGCCCAAGGCGACCTTCGCGGTCACGACGTTCCTGCTCCCCGGAACGCTGCTGCTGCTGACGGTCGGCTTCGTCTACGGGGCCGACATCGACTTCGGCTTCCTCACGGGCGGATGACGTGAACGGGGCGGCCGGTGGGCAGGACAGGCGGAGGGAGGTGACAGGCACATGTCGTTCCAGCTCGGTGGTATCCAGACGGGACTGAACGCCGAGGTGCGGCGGGCGATCGCGGATCCCGTCGCACGCCCGGCGTTCGCGATCCAGCTGAACGCGCTCCAGGCGATGTGCCGCCAGGTCTTCGGATTCCGGCTGGCGATGATCGCCATGGCCACACCGTTCGCCCTCGGCCACACCGCGTCCGGCCCGGCCTCCTGGCTGATCGGCTCGGCCATCCTCGTCACGTTCATGGGCAGCTACGTCCTGTTCCGAGACTGGGAACGCTTCGGCCCCGTCCTCCTGCGCCAGCCCTGGCTGCTCGGCATCGACGTCTTCTTCGGCGCCCTGCTGCTGATCACCGCCAGCCCCGAGTCCACCCTCGCGTACGTCACCGTCTGCACCCCGCTGCTCGCCGGACTCGTCTACGGCTGGCGTGGGGCGGCGGTCTTCACCGCACTGCAGATCGTGGTCGTCCTCGGTGTGTACGGCACCGACCCGAAGCTGCAGCCCGCCGACGCCACCGCGTACCTCCTCCCCGGCTTCTGCGTCATCGCCGGCGCCGTCGGCGTCACCCTGCGCAATCTGCTCCTCCGCTTCGGGACGGCCAGCCAGGCCCTCACCGAGACCAGGGCCCGTCTCGCCGTCAACGAGGCCGTGGAGGGCGAACGCACCCGGCTCGCCCGGGAGATGCACGACTCCGTCGCCAAGACCCTGCACGGCCTGGCACTGGCGGCCGAGGGCCTGGCCGAATCCTCCGACCGCATGGACCCGCTCACCGTCAGACACCAGGCCGAACTGGTCGCCCGCGCCGCTCGCCGCGCGGCGGCCGAATCCCGGGAACTCCTCTCCGACCTGCGCCGCGAGTCCGGACTCGACGGCGGCGTGGACGTAGTCGGCGAACTCCGCGCACGCGTCGACGACTTCACCCGACGGCACGCGCTGACCGGGACCTTCCGGCTCCTCAACGACGTGCCGGTCCCGCACGTCCCCCAGGTCGTCGCGCGCCAGCTGCTGACCGTCGCCTCCGAGGCGATGGAGAACGCCCACCGCCACGCCCACCCCACCTACCTGGTCGTACTCGTCGGCGTGAAGGGCGATGTCCTGCGCGTCAGCGTCTACGACGACGGGCAGGGCCTGCCGCCGGGCACGACGCTCGACGACCTCCGGCAGGCCGGACACTTCGGCCTCGTCGGCATGGTCGAACGCGCCGCGGCCATCGGTGCCCGCATCCGGATCGGCAAGGGCAAGGCGGCCAGGGGAACCGAAGTACGCCTGGAACTGCCGGTCGCCGCTCTCACCACCGCTCCCCACCAGCGGCGACCCGACTGAACCGCACCACGTCCCACTCCACCCTCACCCCCCCCACACAACCCTGAGAGGAGGTCGCAGATGCCGGACGACGTCTCCCGCGCGTCGAGCCAGAACTGGGCCGCACAGAACCACGCCTCCCAGCACACGTCCTCGCACGTCACCCCGCTCAACCCGGGGCCTGGTCCGCACGGGTTCCCTGTCCCCGTCCCCCAGCACTCCGCGGCATCCGAGTCCCTGCCTCCCCTGCCCGCGCCCCCGCCCGCCCCCGGTGCCCTGCGGGTCGTCGTCGCCGACGACAACCCCGTGGTCCGGGCAGGCCTGGGCGTCCTGCTCTCCGGCCGCGACGACATCGACGTCGTGGCCCAGGCCGCGGACGGCCGACAGGCCTACGACATGGCCGTCCTGCACCAGCCGGACGTCGTCCTGCTCGACGTCCGCATGCCCGGCGTCGACGGCATCTCCGCCCTCCCGCACCTCGTCAAGGTCGCACCGGTCATGATGCTGACCTACAGCCGCGAGAGCGAGATCGTCCACGAGGTCCTGCGTTTGGGCGCGAGCGGCTACCTGGTCCACGGCGAGTTCACCGCCGACGAGCTGGTACAGGCCGTACGCGACACGAAGAACGGCCGCGCGCACTTCACCGCGACAGCGGCCAACGTGCTCCTGGCCCACATGCGCGAGGGCCCCGGCCCCCAGGGACAGGCGCTCCCGGAGGGCCTCGGCGCGGCCCTGACCACGGGCGTTCCCTACCGGGGGTCCGGCTACGACAGTCACGTCCCCACTCCCGCCCAGCAACACGGTGCGCCTGCACATGTGCCCGAGCCCGAACCGGCCCCACCTGCGATGCGACCGGTACACACCGCGCAGGGTCTTTCGCATCTGCAACCAGTTGTGGCACAGTCTTCCCTGACCGGGGGGTCCGACGTGGCTCTCAACAGGCAGCGGTACGAGCTCAGTTCACGGGAGGCGGAGGTCATGGAGCTGATCGCGTCCGGAATGAGCAACCAGCAGATCGCCGCCACCTGCTTCATCAGCGAGAAGACGGTCAAGAACCACATCAACCGCATCTTCACCAAGCTCCACAGCACCACCCGCAGCGAGGCCATCGCCCGCTGGCTCGGCACGGCTCCCACGGGGCCGGGGGCGCAGGGGGCAGGTGGTCGTCGTGGCTGAACGCCGCAGCACGACCATGGCGGTGCGCGTGGCGCCTCCGGCCCCGCTCGGACCCACGCGTACGCCCGCTCCGGAGGCCCAACACCCCCTTTGGGCCCGGGAATGGGCCCTGGGACCCTCCGACGAGCGGGGTCTGCCGCCGTATGTTTCTCATGTCGCCGGCGGTTTCGGTCAGGAGGATGCCGGGGTTGCGGGTGACACCCAAGAAGCGCGCGAGTCGGCCGACCACCGGTCGGCCGAACCCGGAGGGGAACACCATGTCGAACATCACCCTGAAGACCGCCGTCCGCGTCAACGGCTGGGCCAACACCGCCGTCAGCTCGATCCAGAAGCGCTACGAGGCCAAGGACCGCGGCCAGACGGCGTTCGAGTACCTGGGCATCATCCTGGTGGTCGTGGCGATCATCGGCGCGATCATGGCGACGGGTATCGGTGGCGCGATCTCGGGTCGGATCTCGGGTCTGGTGAACTCCATCACAGCCAAGTAATGGGGCGTCGCACCCGTACCGATGCAGGGCAGGCCTTCCCCATCTACGTAGTGATGGTGGCGGGCCTGCTCTTCCTCGTGTTCGCGTTCTTTGCCGTCGGCAAGGCCTCGGCCTTGCGTAATGGAGCCCAAGGCGCGGCGGACTCCGCCGCGCTGGCTGCTGCTCAACAGAACCGTGAGGACTTCGGGACAGGCTTCCTCGCTTCGCTGCCCGAGAACATGCTGGAGCAATTCCTCCAGTTGCACCCGGTGTACGGGTGTCCCGCGGCTCATTCCTTCGCCGCAGCGAATGAGTCGGATGTCAACAGTTGCCGACCGACGCTCGGTGGCTATCGAGACGAGATCACGGTCGAGGTCCAGGGCCGCAAGACGGTGGACTCACCGGTGATCCCCGGCACCGAGACGAAGATCGCGGAAGCCACGGCGACTGCCATTGTCGAGTTCCGCTGCCCCGGGTGGAAGGCCGTGGACTTCGACAATAACGGAGTCCAGGACTTGTACATCTTCCCGTGCGGGGACGCCGGGGTGGTAGAAATCGCCCCGGGCAGCCCCCCGCCCTGGTCCACGGTGAGCAAGCTTCTCTACGACGTGCATCTGGTCGACAACTGACAGCGAACGACGAGTAAAGGAATCAGACCCATGAGCATTCGGCGCTCCACCAGGTCCCGAACGGCGGTGGCGGCCGTCTCCCTGACGGCTGCCTTGGCCTTGGCCGTCACCGGCTGCGGTACTGACGGTGGCGGTGAGACGGGCGACGCCGGTTCGTCGCCCTCCTCCGCGCCGTCCAAGTCCGCCGAGGAGGACAAGGGAGCGCAGCAGGAGGACACCGCTGCTGGGGAGAACGTGGACCCGGACGCCAACCTTGCCGAGATCAGGGGAAGTGGTCTGAATCTCGTGATCAACCAGGTGAAGCGTGACTCCGGAGGGTTTGTCACCGTTCAGGGCACGATCGAGAACGTGAGCGACAGGACGCAGAACTCCAGTTCGTGGGCGGGCACGGAATCTGCGGTTGCCAACAGCAATGCAAACTCTGTTGCTGGTGCGACACTGGTGGACAAGACGGGCAAGAAGCGTTATTACGTTCTTCGGGACACGGAGAACCGTTGCCTTTGCACCACTGGCATCACGCCGTTGTCGGCAGGGGAATCGACCCCCATCTTCATGCAGTTCCCAGCGCCTCCCAGCACGACGACTGAGGTCGACTTCACACTGCCGACGTTCGCGACGACTTCCCTGAAGATCTCAGGGTGACGGCTGACATGAACCTCAACCGAACTCGGCTGAAGCCAATCGGCTTCGCCGGACTCTCTGTTGCGTCAGCCATGGTGGTGACCGCTGCCACGCTGTTCGGGGCGTCGTCGGCGCGTGCCGATGACGGCCCGAGCGTGCCCCCCGGCACCGAGGCGACATCCGTGCCCCCGGTCGAGACCGATGGCAACGATCCCGATCTGAAGATGCCCGAAGGTGGCACCCTCGCGCCGGCCAAGGTTCTCGACATCGTCCAGGTCGTCGAGGACGAGGGCGGTGAGGAGCGCCGCGAGGACACGAACGCGGACATCAAGTTCGCGCTCCAGGCCGAAGTCCTCTTCGGCAAGGACAGCGCCAAGCTGAGCTCCGAGGCCAATTCCCGTATCTCCGCCATCGCGACCGAGATCGAGAAGCAGAACGCGGCGAAGGTCCGCATCTTCGGCTTCACCGACAACCTCGGTTCGTCGGCACACGGCGACGTGCTGTCGAAGCAGCGCGCCGAAGCGGTGAACAGCGTGCTGTCCAAGGAACTCGGTACGTCGATCACGTTCGAAATCCGTGGATACGGGGAGCAGTACCCGATCGCCGACAACAGCACGGAAGAGGGCCGGAAGAAGAACCGACGGGTGGAGGTCTCCTTCCCGCGTTCGGTGAACTGAACTCGCGCGCACGATGGGCCGGGACACAGGGGAACTGTGGCCCGGCCCATCGCTGTCCGTTCCGTCAGACGCCCACGGCTCGCCCCCGGTCGCCGCAGAGCTCGTCGATGTCGTCCACGTCCGAAGTGACGATAATCCGCGGCCCCGTGCAGCCCAGGGATGTCGCTGCCACGACAGAGCCGATGGCGTACTTGTGCGCGTGCAGGTCGGCGTTGCGGAGCAGGTCGATGGCCTGCCACGAAATCGCCTCTGTGACAGGCGGGACCTCGAGGCGGGATGCGTGCCACCGGAAGCGGTCCATGCGGACCTTCGGATGCCAGGCTTCGACGAGTGTGAGGTCACTGACGGCCACCGACGTGTCCCTGGACTGCGCTGCTCGGACGAGGCCCGCGCCCCGGGGGTCGTTGTTGACGAACCCATTCAGCCCTTCGGGATCAAGAATAACGATTCCGTGGCTCAGCTGGCCTTGCGCGCGTCCCACTCGGTGGCCCCTTCCGGAGACGGCTCTGCGCGGCTCCCCCGTGCCAGGTCTTCCGCCTCCTGAAAGATCTCCGCGGTCCAGTTCTGGACTTCCGGGGACGGTCGGCCAATCTCTGCTTCTCTCTCCCGGAGCGACTCTTCCAGGAGGTCGCGCTGTATCTGCCGTTCGACGGCTGCGCTGATGTATGCCGAGAAGCCTCGCGCTCCGACGCGGGCCTTCACGGCGGCGATGCGGCCGGCAGGCATGGAAACGCTGACCTTCTGGGCGGGTCCTTCGTCGGGCCGTACTCCGGGGAAGAGTCCAGGGTCACCGTCGCAGCGACGCTCACGCCCGGCCGGGGCCTCTACCTGTCCCTCCGGTACCGCGACGACGTACTGCGTCTGCTCGGGTGGGACCAGCACCCGCGTCATCCGGTCCCGGCGGCGCAACGGGGAACCAGGTCCTGGGTCACGCTGCCCGGTGACGTGCCCGGGCGGGGCAGGCCCGCGGGTCAGGCCTCGGAGTCGGGCGCGTCCGCCTGTCGGTGGGAGAGCAGGATGCGACGCCGGTCCGGGTCGACGTCCAGGATCCTGACCCGCAGGGCGTCGCCGACCCGGGGGGCCGGCAGGGGCTGATCCGTGTGATCTCCGGCCAGGTCGGACATGTGCACCAGCCCTTCGAAGCCGTGCTCCCTCTCCTCGACGCGTACGAACGTGCCGATGGGCACGATCTTCGTGACGCGGCCGACGACGGTCCGGCCCACCTGCCGGGTCAGCTGCAGCATCGGATCTTCGAGCAGGGGCTTGAGGGACATCCACACACGGTCGCGGGACATGTCGATGCCGATGATCACGGCTCTGATCTCCTGGCCCATCGAGACGACTTCGGAGGGGTGGCTGAAGTGGCGCCAGGAAAGCTCAGGGATGTTGATCAGTGCCTCGAAGCCACCGATGTCCGCGTAGATACCGAAGTTGGCGATGTGGGTCACCCGCCCGGTGACGATCTGGCCCTCGTGGAGCGATGTGAGGAACGCCCACTGCCGGTCGTCCGGCGTCGGTTCCGTGCGCCAGCGTGCCCGCACCACCCCGTCGCTGTCCGGCATGACGGCGGTGAACAGCGGCACCCTGTCGTCGGCGTGCACGGACAGGAGCGCGGCTGCGTCGGCACCGGAGACCCGATGGGCCAGGGCGCGGAAGTCGTCCGCGTCGGCGACGGCGCCGAGGATCCGGCCGTCCTGCTCCTGCCACACACATTCGACGAGGCCCTCGGCGGGCAGGGTGCCGAGGACGGCGTCGATGGCGGAGGACAGCTCCGGCCACACCGCCAGCCGGGCCCGGGGGGCCAGCCCGGCGCGAACCGCTTCCAGGGTGTCGAGGGTGAGGCGGTGCCATCGGGAGGCGCCTTCGAGGTACATCTCCTCCAGGACCCCCGCTCGACCGTCGTCGACCGCCCGGCGCACTCTTTCCCAGAATGCGTCGTCGCCCGGCCGCCGGATGCCGTCCCCGTCGGTCTCCAGGTCGTACGGGGAAGCGTCGAGGCGTTCCGCGAACAGTCCGAGCGCGCGGGTCCGGGCCGTCGACCGCTCGCGGGGCAGACCGCTGCCGACGTAGAGGTACTGGTCCCGTCCCACGTGTACGGCGAATGCGCCTTCCGCCTCCAGCCGGCACCAGACGCCGCTCCCGCGCAGCATGAGCCGCACCAACTCCAGTCCGACGCCGAGCGGCACCACCGCTCCGTCGTGGAACCCGGACAGGCCGTCGGGGAAGACCTCCGGCGGTCCGAAGCCGCCCTGCGGGTGCTCGGCGCCGAAGTGCGCGAGGGACGGGACCTGCGGCTCCCGTACGGTCAGGCGGTCGATCCCGGCTTCCACGGCGAACGCCTCGACAGCCCGCAGACAGGCGTCCTCGACCGGGCCGTGGTCGCTGTGGGTGTCCTCGGGGCCGGTGTAGTGGCCGTGTTCGTCGCGGTCGGCAGGGTCGTACGGGGTGACGCGATAGACGTAGGGCAGCACACCCCCATCTTCCCGCACGTCTCGTACACGGCCCGAGGAAGTGCCGGGGCGGTCAGGACCCGGAGTGGCCGGTGTGTGCGCCGGGCTCGCGCTCGTGCGGGTTCCGTCTTCGTCAGCTTCCTCGTCGGGCTTCACCGCGACCGGGCGAGGAACGATGCTGCTCCCATGACCGATCCTTCCCGCCGTACCCTGCTCACGGCCCTCGCCGCGTCCGCCGTGGCCGTCCCCGTCGCCGGGCTGTCCGGGGCTCCCGCCCGGGCCGCCGGAACCGCCCGGGCCGCTGCCGCCGTCGAGCCGTTCCCTCTGCCGGGCGACATGAGTTCGCCCCGTTCGTGTGTGACGATGCCGGACCTGAACGCCTCGTACTTCACTCGCCTCACCCTCGCCGACCCGCTCACCACGGCCGTCCTGCCGGGTACTCCCGCACGCACCGAGGTCACGTCAGCAGGGCGGCGCGTCGCCTTGCTGACCCACGGCGCCCGGACCGTCGTGGTGGCAGGGCCGCGGCGCACCTTCACCGAGAACAAGAAGCCCTTCTCCGACGACTTCCTGCGGGACCTCCCGGCGGGCTCCTGGGGAGCTTCTCCCGGCGGGGGAGAGTGGACCACGGCGGGACCGGCTGCCGGCGACTACCTCGTGGAACCGGGGCGGGGCCTGATCAACCTGTCCACCGACTACGCGAGCCGCCACGCCAGCCTGCGGGACGGCGAGATCCGCGACGCCGACGTCCGCTGCACCGCCTGCTTCGCGAAATCCCCCACGGGTGAGGCCTCTTCGTTCGCGCTGTCATTCGGCTACCAGGACACCCACAACAACTACCGGGCCCGGCTGTCGTTCCTCACCTCCGGCGCGGTCCAGTTCCGCCTGGAGAAGGAGGTGGCGGACACCGTCACCCAGCTCGGGACCGCACTCACCCCGGCAGTGTCCACGGCCCCCGGTGCGCAGTGGACGATCCGGGTACGCCGCGAGGGCCCGCGCATACGGGCCAAGGCGTGGCCGACCGCCTCGGCCGAACCGGACGCCTGGGCATTCGACACCACGGACACGACCTTCACCAAGGGGCGGGTCGGCATCCGCGCCCTCGCGAACCAGGGAGCGACGAACCTGCCGATGCCGCTGGTCGTGAGCAACTTCCGTGTGGACGAGGCCAACTGGCAGAGCGTGCCGAGCGTCACCCACAGCGACTGGGTGCGTGTGCTGCCCGAGCCCTTCGACGGGGTCTGGACGGACGCGACCGAGCGGACGGTGCGCTACTGGGCAGGCTCCACCGACCCCGACGTACTCGCCCACGCCGCCATGTTCCTCGCGGGCGCCCCGGCCGTCACGGCGGGAGCCGGAGCCGCGCAGGGACGCCCGGTCATGGGAGAGGCGGGCTACGGATACCTCGACGCCCAGGGCAACCGGCTGGAGGGTGCCGACTTCCACGAGTACATGGCCATCGGCTGGACCTTCGACGAAGGCGGGTACACCGGGCCCTCCTCCCGGCAGGCCGGCAACCTGGACTGCTCCGGTTACACCCGCATGGTCTACGGCTACCACCTGGGAGTGCCGCTGGCCGCCGGCGAGAGCACCTCGGGTACCCATCTGCCGCGCCGGTCGAGGGACATGGCGGAGCACTCGCCCGGCGTGCGCGTCGACCGCACCGACGGCACGAACCCGCCCGCCGCCCAACAGCTACAGCCGGGCGACCTGGTGCTGTTCAACGCCGACTCCGGCGACGACACGGCCGGCCCCACCGTCGACCACGTCGGCATCCATCTGGGCACGGACACCGACGGCAGGCGCAGGTTCCTCTCCAGCCGCAAGTCGGTCAACGGGCCGACCATGGCCGACCTGTCCGGCGCGTCCGTCCTCGACGGCACAGGCGTGTACGCGCGCACCCTGCACACCGTCCACCGGATCTGAACCGGCCGCCAGGTGATCTGCCGGCCGCCCTGATTGGGCCCGTGGGCCCATGCGCGCAGAGGTCTTGGCATCGTACGGTTATCAGCCAATTGTTCTCACGATGAGACGAGTTGAGGCCGGACATGTCCACCGTGGGGTCCACACCAGACTTCGGCGGCTCCTCCTGGCAGCCGCCCACTGCCGGGCGCCATGACATGCCGCAGCTGCTCAGGGTCGCGCGCATCCTCATCCAGGTGCTGTTCGCCGTCACCGTGGTCGGCGGTGCGGGCCTGCTGCTGACGGCCGCGGGCGTCGACGCCCTGGACGGCACCGTCCTCGCGCTCGCCGTGTACGGTGCCGCGCCCGGTGTCACGGGCTGGGTGCTGGCACGCAGGGCGTGGACCGGTGGCGTGTGGATCTGGCGAGGGCTCGTCGGCGTACAGGTGTGGCTGCTCCTCGGAGGCGTATCCAGCCTTCGGGACGGGTCCCTGCGCGGGCTCACCCAGATGTTCCTGCCGCTGGTGATCCTGGTGTTCCTCAGCCGGGCGGAGAGCCGGCAGTGGTTCCGGCGGGACGCACGGGACAGGGGACGCCACGAGCCGCCCCGGTTCTCGCTGTCGCGGATGATCACGTGGCGGCGCGACCGGGGCCAGTCGACGTTGGAGTACCTCGGCCTGCTCACCGTGGTCGCGGCGGTCATCCTGGCGATGGCACTGGGCGGTGTCGGCGGCCAGATAACCAACGGTCTGCAGGCGGCGATCTGCTCACTCACGGGCAGCTCGTGCCCCGCCCCCGGCGCCGGGACGGTCGAAGCCGGCGGAGAGTCCGCCGACGGCGGCGGCACGGCGACCGGCGGAGGCGCGGACAGTGGCGGCACGGACAGTGGCGGTTCCGACAGCGGCGGCACGGTGGTCGGCGGTGGCACGGACAGCGGTGGTTCCGACAGCGGCGGCTCGGTGGTCGGCGGAGGTTCGGACGGCGGCGGTTCGGCCACCGGCGGCGGATCCGACGGCGGCGCTTCCGGAGGCACCGGAGACACCGCGGGATCGGGCGGCACCGGGGGACCCGGCAGCACAGGTGGCACGGGCAGTACGGACGGGTCCGGCGATACGGAGGGGTCCGGCAGCACGGGCGGGTCCGTCACCGACCCCGCCTCCTACCCGGACGAGAGCGACGAGGACAAGAACGACGCCGCCGAGGACGAGCCCGGCTGGGAGGACGACGAGGACGACGAGGACGAGGGTGACGACGGCGGCGGGGACGACGACGAAGGCTGCTTCTCCGGCTTCGGCGCGTTCTTCTCCTGCGCCGGCGACCAGATCTCCCAGGTCGGCGGCGGCCTGTTCGTCGACGGCATCTGGGGTGACCTCACCGGCATCTGGGACACCGTCACCGACCTCCCCGGCACCTGGGAAGGGCTCAAGGACTACGGCAGTTCACTGGGCGACGAGTGGTCGAAGGCGACCGAGGGTGCCGTCGACAAGTGGGCCGAGGGCGACTACTGGGACGCGCTGACCGACTGGGGCGGCGCCTCGGTGGACACCGGGCTGACCGTCCTCGACGACATGTTCATCGGCGACGAGATCAAGGAGCAGTGGAACAACGGCCAGAAGACCCGGGCCGTCACCGGCACCCTCTGGAACATCGGCTCGCTCTTCATCCCCGGGTACGGCGAGGCCAAGGTGGCCCAGAAGCTGGGCAAACTCGGCAAGCTGGGGAAGCTCGGCAAACTCGGCGAAGCCGCCCAGAAGGCCAGCAAGGCATCCGAGCGGGCACGCAAGGCCGCGGACAAGGGCGATGTCGACGGCGCGAAGAAAGCCGCCGACGAGGCCCAGGAGCACGCCGACGACGCCGCCGACGAATTGGCCGACAAGGGCTGCGTGATCAGCTCCGGGCCGATCGGCGTCGGGCCACCGCAACCCGCCTTCTCGGGCGGGGTGAACGCGGCGGCGCGCGCCCCGGTGGCGTACCGCGCCAACGGCGTCCCCGTCGGCCTCTTCGCCGAGAAGAAGTGCGACGGCGTCAGCCAGGAGGAGATCGACGCCGCCGAACAGGCACAGAAGGACGCGGACGCGGCCAAGGAGGCGGCGAAGGAAGCCAGCCGCAAGGAGGTCGCCAAGTGGGCGAAGCCCTCCTGGTACGGGGACCTGACGAACCCGCGCAAGGGATCCAAGGACCTGGGCGACGGCACGTGGAAGGCCAAGAAGTCCGTGGCCTACTGGCCCGGCATGGAGCGCTGGATGCGCTACCAGGAGCAGGTCTCCGGGGTGAAGCGCGGCAAGGAGTACGCCGTGAAGGACCCGCAGACCGGCCGCGACGTCGACTTCGACGGCTGGGACTCCGCCTCCCAGACGTACAAGGAAGCGAAATTCGGGTACGGCAAGAAGGTGCGCCCCGACGGGACCCTCGAACCGGCCCAGGCGGCGAAGTTCGTGGAGCAGGCGCAACGGCAGGTGCGTGCGGCCGGGGACAAGCCGGTCGAATGGAACTTCTCCAACAAGAAGGTCGCCGACGCGGCCCAGAAGGCGTTCGACGACGCCGGTGTGGACGTGATCGTGAAGCACACTGAGGTGAAGAACTGACGGCAGCCGAGCACGAAGACGAGGAAGCGCGATGGCGAGCGAAGTCGTGGTGAAGGTGTCCTGGGGGCCGCGGCCCGAGTCGCCCGGCGACCTCGCCGGGCGGTGGCTGGCGATGCTCGCCCGGCTGACGGAGCTGTCGGACGGTACGCCGGTGGAATGGCGCCGGGACACGGACGGCGACCGGCCGGGGGACGCCGTACCGGCTGACGCCGAGGAGTTCGCCGCCGTCCTGGCGGCCGGGGCCCCCGAGGAGGACGCAGACATCATCGGCTGGACGGCAGCCGTCGTCGGCACCTGGAAGGACCACGGTTACGCCCGCCTGAGGGTGCAGGGGGGCGGCTCCAACGAGTACACGCCGTTCACGGCGGTGCTCCAGCTGTTCCCCGCGCCCGACGGCGCCACCACCCCCCTCGTCGACCGGCTCCCCGAGACCCTGGCCGTACTGGCCGACGCCTGGGACGCCGATACGGGCCTGACGTACGACAGGGAGCTCTTCGACGCGGTCAGGTCCGCCTTCGGCCTCCGCAACTCCTCTCCCCGCTGCGGCTGGTCGGTGTACCTCTCCGAGAACCGTGCCGCCCGGATCCCCGCCGAGCTCCCCGCACGCCGCCGCCTCCACGGCACTCACGGCGGCGTGGTCCTGGACATCGGCGACACCCCCGAAGCCGTCCTGGAAGCCCAGCGAAACCTGGCCGCAGCGGGCGCCCTGACCCCCATCCCCAGATCAGAAGCCCGCCCCAAGTGGTGACCCACCCCACCCCAGCCCACCCACGTCGGTGGGAGCCCAAGGACGCAATGCCGGTGCATAGGTCCGATGTGGCTGACCGTGCCTTCCCTCCGACCGGACACCGCCGCCCCCTCACGACGGGGGTGGGCGGGTGAGGGCTGCGCGGATCTCGGCGATCATGCGCTCGGGTGTCCGGAACACCGTGGCCGCGGGGAACCGGAGGACGGTCCGTACCCCGGGGCAGGTGCTCAGCGCGTCGAACCGGTCCAGGTCGCGGCGGTGCGCGTCCCGGCTGCCGTGGTACGCGTGACCCTCGATCTCCACCACCACGCCCTCCCGGAGGAAGAGGAAGTCGGCCCGGAGTCCGCGGCCGGCCGGTGTCCGCAGCTCCGCCCGGCTGATCGGGTGCAGGCCGACGTCGTGCATCCGTAACCGGGCCACGGTCTCGGCCGGCGATCCGCTCAGCGGGTCCGCCGACGCCAGCCATCCCGCCGCCCGCGGCACACCGTGCCGCCGCGTGGGGTGAGCCGCGCAGGCGGCGGTCAGCAGGTCCGCGGTGACCAGGCGCGGCCGGCAGGCCCCGTCCACCGTGCGCGTACCCAGGGCGGAGTCCACGGCGACCAGTGCCTCGTCCCTCGGTCCGGACAGCAGCAGGTCCCGCAGCGTACGCAGCGGGGTGGTGGCCCGCAGCCCGTCGCGTACGCGTATCTCGTCCGGGGCCACCGGCATACGGTGCACCGCGAAGCCGTGGCGGCAGCCGGTGGGGCTCGCCGGGTCGCTGAACTCCACCGCCGCCCTCAGGAGTTCGATCCCGTGGAGCGAAGCGGCGCCACGATGGCTGAAGGTGAGCCCCGGGTGCAGTATCTGCACGGCGCGGGCCTTCACCCACGGCGTCAGCTCGCAGCCCGGTGCGGCCCAGGCCCCGCGCACGATCCGCCTCCAGCCCCGCGCGTTCAGCGCCCGGCCCACCTGCCGCACCGGCGCTCCCGCCGCCACGACCTCCCGGGTGAGCACGATGTCCCACCTGGCGAAGCACTCCAGATCCCCCGTCATGCCCCCACCCTCCCCCACCCACCGTCCCCTCGCGCCCCCCTGTGGATAACTCAGGTCAGTGGGAGGGAGGGGACGGGAATGTGTCCGAAATGGGAAGGAATGGGCGTCCGGAAGCTCCCAGTCACCGCAAACCGACAGTCACCGCAAACCGACGGGCGCCGCAAACCGACGGGCGCCGCCTACTTCACCGTGATCGAGGTGACGAAACGGTCCAGGTCCTCCGGGGTCAGGGTGCCCTTCACCGCGTTGAGGCGGATGGCGAACGGCACGTCCGAGGAGTCGACGCCGGCCACCAGGACCCCCGTCATCGGCGTCCCCTTGTTCGGGGTGCGCTCCTCGCCCGTCGACGTGAACTCGTAGTCGATCCTGCGCGCCTCCCGGGCGCCCTCCTCGCCCGCCAGCCGCACGTCCGCCGTCTCCTTGCGGGTCGTACCGAGGCCGATGCCCGCACCGGCCGCCGCGGCGGCCTCCTTCGCGTCGCCGACGCCGGTCGCGAAGTCGAGCTGGACCGAGACCATGCCGGTCCACAGCCCGCCCTCCTCCCGGAGCGCGACGGCGGCATTGGCCTTGCTGCGCTCGGCCGCCGACTGGACGGCGTACCCCTGGTCCTCGGGGTAACCGACGGACACGCTCCTCGTGTCGAGCGTGTCCCAGCCGTCCGGGACCGCCGCGGCGTCGGGCCCGCCGCAGCCGGTGAGCAGGGTCAGACCGAGAGCGGCGACGGCCGCGCCGAGCGCCTGGGACTTCTTCAACGTCATCGCCCCTTCGTGGTGCGTGCTCACTGCGCGCAGTAGCTGTACGGGAGGTACGAGCGCTTGTCGCCCTGTGGAGCTCCGAGGAACCGGGCGTCGGTCAGCTTCTCCTCCTTGTGCGAGTCGGAGAGGGAGAATCCGAGGCTCATTCCGAGGGAGACCTCGAAGCCGAACTCCTGGGCGTCCGTCACTCCGTCGTACGTCATCGTGCTGGAGAGGCCGTCCTGGAACATCATCTGCTCGAAGGGATCGCTGCCCGCCGGCCTCTCCTGCAAGGAGTGGTCTCCGAACATGTACTCGAACGGGGCGGTGTTGTTGCCGGAGCCGTCCAGCCACTGTTCGGCGATGGCGCGCTTGGCCTCGGTGTCCTGGTCGACGTCCTTGCCGAAGACGATCGAGTTGGTCACGACCTCGATGCCGGTCTCGCCGGACGAGTCGGAGGCGCTGCCCTTGCCACCGCGCTTGTCCCCGTCCTTCTCGCCGTTGTCGCCGCCGATCTCCAGCTTGGCGGAGTCCGAGCCCGTCTCGATCGTCTGCGTCATGTTGATCTGTACGATCTTCCCGGTCTCCTGGTCACGGGTGACGGTGATGGCTCCGGTGCGGATGTTCTTCCCGCTCACGCTGCCCTTCACCGGCCCCGACTCGATCCCGGCCTTGCCCTCCAGTTCGAGCTTGGCGGTGTACGTGTAGGACTCGTTGCCGTTCACGTCGTCGTTGGTGATGGTCACCTCGGGCGAGAAGGTGGCCTTGCCGCCCAGCTTGGCGCCGAGCCGGGAGTCGTCGCCGTCCTTGACGGAGAGGCCGCCGTCCGCGTAGGCGTTGAGGCCGACCGTCGAGTAGGAGATCTTCTTGTCGCCGATCTTCTTCTCGATGTCCTCCATCTTCTCCGCCCACTTCATGCCGGAGTACCAGTTGCCGCCGTAGCCGCCGCTGTGTGTCATCGAGGTCTCCCACATCTTCATTTCCTCGATGTCGTCCCGCATCTTCCGGGCGTCCTCCTCGCTCCTGAACACCCAGGTGTCACCGTTGGTGATCTTGATGCCGCCGCCGATGTCGATGTCGGCCTTGCCCAGGCTGCCGAGCTTGACGCCCGGGGTGCTGGCGGTCGCGCCCGCGGAGGCGGCGTCGGTGAAGGTCATGTGGACGAGCTTGTCGTTCTCGTCGACCTTCCCGTCCTCGTTCACATCGGTCTTGGCCTGCGAGACCTTCTGCTGGAACCCGTACTCCTCGCCCCACTCGAACCAGGCGACCTTGACCTTGCCGCCCGCGGTGTCGGAGACACTGGAAACCTGACACATCGTCGGCTCGTAGTCGGCGTCCGTCTTCGGCTTCGCCGTGTCTTCCCCGCCCGACGCGCACCCGCCGCCACCGCCACCGGCCGCGAGCGAGGTGATCGCGCACCGGATGCGGTCGCCTATGCTCCCGCCGACGCCCGCCATGGACATGGCGCCGATCAGTGTGACGACCACGACGACGACACCCAGGTACTCCATGGCGGTGGCCCCGCCGTCGCGCCAGTCGTACGAGTGGTGCGGCAGCGGGGACGAGGACTCCGGGCCGCGCTCCTCCAGCAGCCGGTCCAGGGCCAGACCGACGGCGCTGCCGGCGCCCATCGCGACGACCGGCATCAGGACGCCCTCGGTGCCCACCACGTCCCACGACACGATGTATCCGTAGGCGAGCCCGGCCACCGGGACGGTCAGCGTGCCGAGGAGGTACATGGCCCGGGAGTCACGCTGTTCGTCGGCGAGGACGCGGGCCGAGGCCAGGAACGTCAGTACGGTGACGATGACACCGGGCAGGTGCAGCAGTGCCAGCCGCCAGCCGAAGTCCTCGAAGCGTTCCTCGGTGGCGAGCGTCTCGACGAAGGCCCGGGTCATCAGGAATCCGGCCGCGATGTAGACGAGGGCACCGGCCGCCCAGCTGCGGGTCAGCGGGAAGAACCACCCTTCCCGATCGCCGTGAGCCCGCCCGGAGCCGTGCCCCGGCGGTATGTGGCCCGCGCTCCTGTCTCCCCAGCCGCCGCCACCGCTCACGGTTCAACCTCTCCCCGACGCCCGCCCGTTGCCCTGTCGGGCGTGAGCGTACGGCTGGAATCCGCCCTCCACCTGGGCCCCCGGCCCCAACTCCGGGCCCAACCGTGCCGGGCGCGCGAAGCGATCGGGGGCGGGGGCGGAGGTGGGCCCGTGGACCCACGCGCCGGGGCACTTCGGCTGAATACGCTCGATGCCGAGCGCCGGAGAAGGCGGACCGGTCAGCCGGAGAGGGCCGGCCGGCGAGCCGTAGTAGGCCGGCCGGTGCCGAAGTGGCGAATTCACGTAGTAATGGGGTGAGGCGTTCCATGGGTGCCGGCTTCTTCAACTCGTACCACCTGGGCTGGACCCGGGTCGACGCGCGGACCCTGCTCGACGACCTGGAAGCCGCGGGTCTCCGTCCCGCCCATCCGGTCACCGGACGCATCGTCCTCGACAGCCAGGTCCCCGGCGCACCGGCGGCCGGTGGGACGCGGTCGCCGGTGACCCGGGACCAGTTGCTGTCCGTCGCCGGACTGGAACGCCTCGACGGGATCGGTGTGCGGCTCTGGGTCGGCCACGACCTGGACGTCCTGATGCGGATACGCCGGTCCGGACACCGGGTGGTCGCCGTCGAGTTCGGTCTCGGCGGGCTGCCGGCGGAGGAGCGGGAGACGGCCGTGCACGCCATCAGGGCGACCGTCGGCCGGGCCTCCGTGCTGTGCATCGGCTTCGTCGTCGACCGGGAGGGCGTCACGACGGGCACCGACTGGGACGGTGTGGTCGTCGACGGGTCGGCCTACCTCGACGGGTGGCCGGACGCCGTCGCCGTACGAGAGGACGTCGCGTCCCGGCACCCGCAGCTCGCCGTCATGGATTCCGTCGCGCAGTCGCCCTGGCGGGTGTTCGGGAGTGCGGTGCTCAGCGTGTGAGGTCAGCTACCCGGCGGGCGGCACCGCAGCCCCGCGCCGCAGCCGGCCGTTCAGCGCGACATGGGCGGCGACGCCCAGGACGAGCCCCCAGAACGCCGAGCCGATGCCGAACAGCGTGACGCCCGAAGCGGTCGCCAGGAAGGTGATCAGGGCCGCCTCCCGGTCCTTCTCCTCCTTCACCGCGCCGGTCAGGCCGCCGGCCAGCGCGCCGAAGAGGGCGACACCCGCGAGTGCGGCGACGAGCTCCTTCGGCAGGCCCGCGAAGAACGCCACGAGGGTCGAGCCGAACGCGCCGACCACCAGGTACACGGCACCGCAGGCGACGCCCGCGACATAGCGGCGCCGAGGGTCGCGATGGGCCTCGGGGCCCGTGCAGATCGCCGCCG
Organism: Streptomyces sp. NPDC058637; assembly: GCF_042717325.1. Taxonomy (NCBI): domain Bacteria; kingdom Bacillati; phylum Actinomycetota; class Actinomycetes; order Kitasatosporales; family Streptomycetaceae; genus Streptomyces; species Streptomyces sp. NPDC058637. The sequence continues at coordinate 77,210 of NZ_JBHXRD010000032.1, forward strand.
TGATGGCCGCCAGGTTCACCGCGTGGGAGCCGAAGGGGGCGAGCGCGGCGGAGACCAGCCCGGTGGAGCCCACCAGGAGCCGGTCGTCCGGCCGGTAGCCGGAAGCGGAGAGCACGGCGACCCCGGGGGCGTTCTGCGAGGCCAGCGTGGCCAGGGTCAGCGGGACCGCGATGCCGATGAGCGCGGCCACGGAGAAGGCGGGCGTGGTGAACACCGGCTGCACCAGGCCGACATGGTCCAGTCGTACGTGCAGCCGCGAGGTGGCGGCGCTGCACCCCACACCGACGACGAGGGCTACGAGCACGGCGTACCGGGGGAGCCACCGCCTGCCCAGCAGATAGGCCAGGAGCACGGACCCGGCGATGACCGGGGTGCCCTCCAACGACGTGAACACCCCCGTACCGAACGAGAAGAGGATGCCCGCGAGCATCGCGGAGACCACCGCCGCGGGCACCAGCCGCATCAGCCGCCCGAAGATCCCCGTCAGCCCGATCAGGGCGATCACCGCGCCGGAGACCACGAACGCGCCGATCACCTCGCCGTACGCGTACGAGCCGATGCTGGTGACCAGGAGGGCGGCACCCGGCGTGGACCAGGCGGTGACGACCGGCATACGGGTGCGCAGGCTGAGGGCGACGCAGGTGAGTCCGCTGCCGATGGAGATCGCCCAGATCCAGGAATCGGTCCGCGCGGCGTCGAGGTGCCCGGCGCGGGCGGCGGCCAGGACGATGACCAGCGGGCCGGAGTAGGACACCACGACCGCCACGACGCCCGCGAGGATTGCGGAGAGCGAAAGGTCCCGGACGAGTCCGGACCGCTGTACGGGCCCGTCGGGCGGAACCTCTGCCGCCCGCTCCTCCGCCGCCGGTATGGATGGACCGGGCATCGTCGTGCCGCCCTTCGTTCCGTATGCCCCCGTACGAACCGTACGGACGTACGAACCCTTACACGGACCGGTGAGCCCGGTCCGCCGGGTCCGGCACACGAGACGGTCCTGGCCCGTGCGGCCCGGGCGCGGCGTTGGTCGCGACGGTCCGTTTCGCGTACGGGATGTCCGGTTGGCCGCGCCGGGGGATGCGGGGATCGCCAGGACGGGGAGGTTGATCCGCCCGCCGCCGTGGGACACCTGACGGCGCCGGTGCGCCCGGCGGTCGGCCGCGTTCCGGAATGCCGGTCACGGGTCCTGGGTGTGACCACGCGCCGAAGGGGCCCGAGTTGGGTCCCTGGGCCCAAGACGGGCAGCTCCCCGGGAGAATAGCGTCGTCGCAGCAACTGATCGACGCCCGTCCCGGCACACCCCCCACGGTGCCGGGCCGGGGCGCAAGCGGAAGGTGCCGACGGACATGCCCACGGCCGAACAGCTGTCCCTGACCGAGGAGGAGTCCCGACTCCTCCAGCAGGGCCTCATCGAGTGGAGCGGCCCCGCGCGCTGCACGGAGGAGTTCGCCGTGGCCATGGGCTTCGACAGCGCGGAGGACGTGATCCGCCGGGGGCTGTGGATCCGTGGCGTGCTCGCGGCCATGGGGGACCTGGACCCGATGGACTGGGCCCGGGCCCTGCTGGCGACGGAGCTCGCCTTCGCCAGTGATGTGGTCGGCTCGGGTTACGAGTGGTCCACGACCACCGGCTGGCCCGACGACATCACCGTCCGCGTCCTGCGCTCGGTCCAGCTCAAACTCATCCGCACGGTCTCCCCGCTGGTCGGCAGAGGCCTCGGCACCCGGCAGACCGTGCACGCCGAGGTACTGCGGGCCGGAAGCGCCCCACCCCCGGCCCCGGCGAGGTGAGAACGGGGGCCGCCCCGTGCCTCCGGCGCTTCCCTCACGGGACGCGCCCCCCGCCACCACCGGCGTGAGCGGCGCCACGGCGGCCACATAATCGTCTGTATGTCCGCACAGCAGACCCGCCCCCGTCCCGCGGACCCCCGGGGCCCGCGGCCCCGCGTCGCCGTGGCGTTCGTGGCCGCGGCGCCCGCCCTCGCGGCCTACGCGGCCGTCCGGCTCGTCGGGCTCGTCGTCCTCCAGGTGTGGGCCTCCGCCGACGGGAAGGACGCCCTGAACCGGCTCGGCGGACGCTGGGACTCCGTCTGGTACCAGCGGATCGCGGAGAACGGCTACGGCTACACCGTCACCCTTCCCGACGGCGGAGTCCACCCCGACCTGGCCTTCTTCCCCCTCCTGCCCGCCCTGGAGCGCACCCTCGCCGAGCTGACCCCGCTCACCCTCCAGGGCGCGGGAATCGCCGTCGCCTGGGCGGCCGGACTCGCCGCCGCCTGGGGGATCTTCGCCGTGGGGGCGCGGCTGCACGGACGCCGCGCCGGAGTGCTGCTGGCCGTGCTGTGGGGCGTGTACCCGACGGCGTTCGTGCAGTCGATGGCGTACACCGAGACCCTGTTCACCGCCCTCGCCGCCTGGGCGCTGTACGCCGTGCTCAGGGACCGCTGGATCGTGGCGGGCACGCTGTGCGTCATGGCGGGACTGACACGGCCCTCGGCCGCCGCGCTCGTCGCCGCGCTCGCGGTCACGGCCGCCGCCGTCCTCGTACGGGAGTACCGGGCGGGCGACCGGAAGGGCCTGGTGCGCCGGAACGCGCGCATGCTGCTCGGCGTCTGCCTCGCGCCGATGGGCTGGCTCGCCTACGTGGTGTTCGTCGCCGTGCGCCGGGGCGGCCCCTTCGCCTACTTCGAGGTCCAGGCGCAGTGGGGCAACAGCATCGACGGGGGCCGGGCACTGGCCGGGTTCGTCCTCGGGCTGCCGCTGCCCGCCGCGCTCGGGCTGTGCGCCGCCCTGGGGCTGCTGGGGTGGCTGGTGGTCCTGTGCGTACGGCAGCGGCAGCCGCTGCCCCTGCTCGTGTACGGCATCGCGATCGTCGTCATCTCGCTCATCGGGTCCGGGTACTTCGGGTCGCGGCCGCGTCTGATGATGCCCGCGTTCCCGCTGCTCCTGCCGGCCGCTCTCGCGCTGCTGCGCCTGCGGACGACGGCCCGTACGGCCGCGGTCCTCACCGTGCTCGCCCTCGCCTCCGCCGCGTACGGGGCATGGACCCTGCTGGGAACGGGACCTCCGTGACCTGGGCCCACGGGCCCATCGCCCCACGGACGACGCGCCCCGGCCGGTGCCGAGCAGTTGCCGCACCCGTCACCGCCAGGGCGGCGAAGCCGCCGTGGGGCGGACGGACTCAGGCCCCTCCGGAGACCCGTATCCGCGCACCCGGCCGCAGGCCCCACGCCTCCATCGCCCCGGCCTCGGCCTCCACCACGTGGCGGGCCCGCAGCCTGGGCAGGCCGAGCCGGCCGGGCTTCATCGTGCGGACTGCCAGGACGTCGAACTTCCGGTCCAGGTACGCCACATCGATGGCGAACCGCATCCGGAAGGTGTGCACGCTCGCGCACGGAGTGATCAGCAGGGCACCGTCGACCCCGTCCACGCCGAGCAGTCCCCGGGACCGCGCCCCGTACGAGGCCGCGATCCGCAGCGGCACCTCCCTCGCCTCCGTGTCCGTGCCGACCGTCAGTGTGCCGTCGCCGTCGCGCCATTTCCCCATGGGCACCGACCGTAGCCCCCACGGCCCCGTCCCGGACCCCGAACGGCCCGCGGTGGGCCCCAGGGCCCAAGACCCGGGCACCGGCCCGCAATAGGGTCGGTCCGTGGAAGCCACACTGATAGCGGTCGCCGCGCTCTGGGGCGCCCTCGCCGGAACGCTGCTCCCGCGCGCCGCGTACCGCTTCTCCGTAGAGCCGGAGGAGCCCTGGCGGGACGCCTGCCCGGCCGGGCACACGCTCACGGGGCCGGGTTGCGGCTGGCTCGGCTCCACCCGCTGCGCGGCCTGCGCCGCGGCCGTCCCGGCGCTGCGGGGGAGCAAGGGCCACGGACCGGCCGCGGCCGAACGGGAGGGCGGCCGGCCCCGCTACGCCCCCGCCGTGGTCGCCCCCGTCGTCACCGTGCTCGCCTGCGCGGCCCTCGCGGCCGCCACCGGCCTCCGGCCCGAGCTCGTCGTCTGGCTGTTGCTCGCCCCGGTCGCCGTACTCCTCGCCGTCATCGACCGCCGCGTCCACCGGCTGCCCGACCGGCTGACGCTGCCCCTGGCCGGCGCCGCCGTCCTGCTGCTGGGCGGCACGGCCCTGCTGCCCGAGCACGGCGGCTCCTGGACCGGCGCGCTGCTCGGCGGGGCCGCGCTCGGCGGCTTCTACTTCCTGCTCTTCCTGATCAACCCGAACGGCATGGGATTCGGCGATGTGAAGCTGGCCCTCGCCCTGGGCGTGGCGCTCGGCTGGTACGGGTGGGCGGTGCTGTGCGCCGGCGGTTTCGCGGGCTTCCTGTTCGGCGCCCTGTACGGCTTCGGACTGATCCTGCTGGGCCGGGCCGGACGGCGGACGGGCATCCCGTTCGGACCGTTCATGATCGCGGGCGCGCTGGTCGGCCTCCTGTTCGGCGGCCTCGCCGCCTGACCTTCACCGGGAGCACTGGCGTACGGATATACGGTCGCGTGGGCCATGACCGGCTGACACGATTCCCGTATGACCGGACCGCCCGCACCCTCCCCGGCCGACGCCCCTGACGGCTCGGACGCACGCTTCGACGCCCTCGTCGCCGAAGCCGCCACCGTGTCCGTCGACGGCTGGGACTTCTCCTGGTTCGACGGGCGCGCCACCGAGCAGCGCCCGTCCTGGGGCTACGCGCGAGCCATGGCGGACCGCATGGCGGGGGCCCGGGCGGCCCTCGACATCCAGACAGGCGGAGGCGAGGTCCTCGCGTCCGCCCCCGTGCTGCCGCCGCTGACCGTGGCCACCGAGTCCTGGCCGCCGAACATCGCCCGCGCCACCGCCCTGCTGCACCCGCGCGGTGCCGTCGTCGTCGCGGACCCCGACGAGCCGCCGCTGCCCTTCGGGGACGGCGCCTTCGACCTGGTGGTCAGCAGGCACCCGGTGGCCACCTGGTGGGCCGAGATCGCCCGGGTGCTGGCCCCCGGGGGCACGTACCTCTCCCAAGAGGTCGGCCCGGCCAGCATGTTCGAGCTCATCGAGTACTTCCTCGGACCGCAGCCCGCCGAGGCGCGCGCCGCCCGAGATCCGGAGCGCGCACGGGCCGCCGCCGAGGCCGCCGGGCTCGACGTCCTCGACCTGCGCGCGGAGCGGCTGCGAACCGAGTTCTTCGACATCGGCGCCGTCGTCCACTTCCTGCGCAAGGTCATCTGGATGATCCCGGGTTTCACCGTCGAGGCGTATCTGTCCCGACTCCGGTCCCTGCACCGGAAGATCGAGTCCGAGGGCCCCTTCGTCGCGCACAGCTCCCGCTTCCTGATCGAGGCCCGCAAGCCGGGGTAGCGCCGACAGGCATACGCTGAACCCGGCTTCACCGTCCGGGAATCCCCTCCCGCCCCGCGGGCCGCCGGATGAAACGGGAACCCCTGCTCCTACGTCCTACTCATGGGTAGTGCGACCCTGGTGGTTGATTGCACAACGAAGGAGCGGGTCATGACGGTGGGAAGGGAAACGTCCGGCGAGGAGATCAGCCGGCCGCGTCACGGCAAGGCCGACTGGCTCACCGGGGAACGGATCACCGCCGTCCACGGCCTGTTCTACCGGCCCGAAGGCCGTGCGGGGGAGCCGGAAGCCGTCGAATTCGTGCTCTCCACCGGCCAGTCGGTCCTGCTGACCTGCGCCTCCGACCGGACGTTGCGGATCACCTCCGGCAACTGGCCCGAGCTGCCCGCCTGGTGCGTACCCGCGGGGCAGTGGCAGTTCGCGCCTCTGAACCAGCTGCCGCCCCCGCCGTACGGAGGGGCGTGGACGGTCATCGGGACGCAGGAGCGCCGGGACGAGCACGGCGAGGTGCACGAGGCGGTCATCCGCTGCGAGGACGGCGATTTCGTCGTCATCGGCGGGGACACGGTGTCGATCCGCTTCGGCAGACACTGAGCCGTCCGCGCCGGGCGCGTCCACAGCCCCGCCGGAGGCCTCCCGGCGGGGCTGCCCGCCCAGGGGTGTGTGCTCGCAGCAGTCCGCCAAATTCGGAGAGTGATAATTTCGCGGCGTGGCACGCAGCATCACTTACGAAGGGTTATGGTGGAAACCCCCCCTCGGGCCGGTCCGTAACCCCCCCCACGGACCGGCCCGTTTTTTTGTGCCCGCGCCGAGCCCGTGCCGAGACCGCGCCGTGTTCCCGCCGTTCCCCCTCCGCGCCCCGCTGTACGGCCCGGGTGCCCACGCCGTGCGGCGGCGGGAACGGCCCCGCGTCGGCGCGGGAGGCGTCAGCCCCGGTTGGCCCAGATGTTCGTCCGCGCCGTGTCCACCGCGAAGGTGTCGATCTCCTTCAGCTCGTCGGCCGTCAGCGCCGGTGCTGCGAGGGCGGCCACGTTCTCCTCCAGCTGCCTCACGCTCGACGCCCCGATCAGGGCGGACGTCATGCGGCTGTCCCGCAGCACCCAGTTCAGCGCGAGCTGGGCGAGGGACTGCCCACGGTCCTGCGCGATGCCGTTCAGCCCACGCAGCCGGCGCAGCATCTCGTCCGAGAGCAGATCCGGGTCGAGGGACTTGCCCTGACTGGCCCGTGAACCCTCGGGGATGCCCGTGAGGTACTTGTTCGTGAGCAGCCCCTGGGCGAGCGGCGCGAAGGAGATGCAGCCCATGCCGGCCGTCTCCAGGGTGTCGAGCAGCCCGTCGGCCTCCAGCCACCGGTTGACCATGGAGTAGGACGGCTGGTGGATCAGGGCGGGCACACCCATCTCCCGGAGCAGCCGGGCCGCCTCGGCGGTCTGCTCGGCGTTGTACGAGGAGACACCCGCGTACAGCGCCTTGCCCTGGTGCACGGCGGTGGCCAGTGCCCCCATCGTCTCCTCCAGCGGGGTGCCGGGGTCGAAGCGGTGGGAGTAGAAGATGTCGACACGGTCGAGCCGCATCCGCTTCAGCGAGGCGTCGAGCGAGGACAGCAGGTACTTGCGGGATCCCCACTCGCCGTACGGCCCGGGGTGCATCTCGTAGCCTGCCTTGGTGGAGATGATCAGCTCGTCCCGGTACGGGGCGAAGTCCTGGCGGAAGAGCTTGCCGAAGTTCAGCTCGGCCGAGCCGGGCGGCGGACCGTAGTTGTTGGCCAGATCGAAGTGGGTCACGCCGAGGTCGAAGGCGCGACGGAGGATGGCCCGCTGGGAGTGCAGGCTCCGGTCGTCGCCGAAGTTGTGCCACAGGCCGAGGGAGACGGCGGGGAGCTTGAGACCGCTGCGACCGGTGCGGCGGTACTCCATGGAGTCGTAGCGCGAATCGGCGGCGCGGTGGGGGAGGTATTCAGTCACGTTTCACTCCTTATCACGGACTTGTGACAGACCGGGTTGGGCCCCCGTGACCAGTCCGCAGTAATGTGGCGACTTCGGGACATGCCGGTCCGCGGCGCGTGAGCGCGGCGTGCGGACCGCGCGGCGATCCCCCCGGGGGACGGCCCCGGACCCCCGGCGACGGGGAGGACGGGCCCACGGCGGCCGGTACGGAACCGAGAGGGTGAACTCAGTGAATGTGCGCGACCTGGTGTACGGGCTCTACGCACGCCGGGTGGAGGAGCGCCTGGACCACTCCCAGGTGCCCAAGCACATCGGAGTCATCCTCGACGGGAACCGGCGGTGGGCGAAGGCGTCCGGCGGCTCGGCCGTGCAGGGGCACCAGGCAGGCGCGGACAAGATCTCCGAACTGCTCGGATGGTGCAGCGAGACCGAGGTCGAGGTCGTCACCCTCTGGCTGCTCTCGACGGACAACTTCGACCGGCCCGAGGCCGAACTCGTCCCGCTGCTCGGCATCATCGAGAACACGGTGCGCCGGCTGGCCGCCGACGGGCGATGGCGCGTCCACCACGTCGGCACCCTCGACCTGCTGCCCGCGCGGACCCAGACCGTCCTCAAGGAGGCGGAGGAGGCCACGGCGGGCACCGAGGGGATAATCGTCAACGTCGCCGTCGGCTACGGCGGCCGCCAGGAGATCGCGGACGCCGTGCGGTCCCTGCTGCTGGAACACTCCGCCAAGGGCACGACCTTCGAGGAACTCGCCGAGGTCGTCTCCACGGACCTGATCTCCGAACACCTCTACACCCGCGGACAGCCCGACCCGGACCTGGTGATCCGCACGAGCGGCGAGCAGCGGCTGTCGGGCTTCATGCTCTGGCAGAGCGCCCACTCGGAGTACTACTTCTGCGAGGTGTTCTGGCCGGCCTTCCGCAAGGTCGACTTCCTCCGCGCCCTGCGCGACTACGCGGCCCGCCACCGCCGCTACGGCACCTGAGCCGCCTGCCCTCCACGAAGGGCGTACGAGGACGGGGACGGCGGGGGGCGACCGGGCCGCACCACTGGTCCGGCCCACGCGCATGGCTTCGCGTGTTCGAGGGAATACCCCTGTCAGGTCGATGTCCGGTCTCCAGCCAGGCGGACGTCGCAGCCAAGTGAGCGGCACCGGCCCGCTCGCCCGGGAGGCCCTTTGCACACGAAGGACCGCACACCGTGCGGCCGACGCGGAGGGCCGGCGTTCGGCCCGCGCACGGGGTCCGAACCCGGTCCGTCCTCTCCCTTCGGGAAGTTCCGCGACATCCGTCGCACTCCCCGACCTCGTCCGAGGGGGTACGTCCTTCCGTGGTGACCAGCACTAAGCGCCGCATGCCCGACAGGCGCACCTATGTTCTCGACACCAGCGTCCTGCTGGCCGACCCCAACGCCATGGCCCGGTTCGACGAGCACGAAGTGGTGCTCCCGATCGTCGTGGTCACGGAGCTGGAAGCCAAACGGCACCATCCCGAGCTCGGTTACTTCGCCCGCCAGGCCCTGCGCCTGCTGGACGACTTCCGGGTCAGGTACGGCCGGCTGGACGCCCCGATCCCGCTCGGGGATCTGGGCGGGACGCTCCGTGTCGAACTCAACCACTCCGACCCCGGCGTCCTGCCGGCCGGCTACCGGTTGGGGGACAACGACTCACGGATTCTCGCGGTGGCGCGCAATCTGCAGGCCGAGGGATACGACGTCACGGTCGTCTCCAAGGACCTGCCGCTCAGGATCAAGGCGTCCTCCGTCGGTCTCCTCGCCGAGGAGTACCGCGCCGAACTCGCCATCACCGACTCCGGCTGGACCGGGATGTCGGAGCTGACCCTCGCTGCCGAACAGGTCGACCTGCTGTTCAGTGAGGAGACGCTCTTCGTACCCGAGGCGGCCGAATACCCCGTGCACACCGGGCTGGTCCTCCAGTCCGAGCGCGGCAAGGGACTCGGCAGGGTCACGGCCGAGGGCAATGTGCGTCTCGTGCGCGGCGACCGGGAGGCCTTCGGGATCCACGGCCGCAGCGCCGAGCAGCGCATCGCGCTCGATCTGCTCCTCGACCCCGACATCGGCATCGTGTCCATGGGAGGCCGGGCGGGCACCGGCAAGTCCGCCCTTGCGCTCTGCGCGGGCCTGGAGGCCGTGCTGGAGCGCCGGCAGCACCAGAAGGTGATGGTCTTCCGGCCGCTGTACGCGGTCGGCGGACAGGAGCTCGGCTATCTCCCCGGCAGCGAGTCCGAGAAGATGAGCCCCTGGGCGCAGGCGGTGTTCGACACGCTGTCGGCCGTCGCCGGGCGCGAGGTCATCGAAGAGGTGCTGGGGCGCGGGATGCTGGAGATCCTGCCGCTCACCCACATCCGGGGCCGCTCCCTCCACGACGCGTTCGTGATCGTCGACGAGGCGCAGTCGCTCGAACGGAATGTCCTGCTGACCGTGTTGTCCCGGATCGGGGCGAATTCGCGTGTGGTGCTCACGCATGACGTGGCCCAGCGGGACAACCTCAGGGTCGGCCGGTACGACGGAGTCGTCGCCGTGGTCGAGAAACTGAAGGGGCATCCGCTCTTCGCGCATGTCACGCTCACCCGCTCCGAGCGCTCGCAGATCGCCGCGCTGGTGACCGAAATGCTGGAGGAAGGCCGCATCTGATACAGAAGGTCCCCTCAATGCCGTCCGGTGAGCCAAGCACCCTAACCGGGCGGCATTGTGCTGCGCCGTCATTTCGGGAAAACACTTGCTCCGAACGGGGTGTGAGCTTTAACACGCAACACAGAATTGCAACGCGCCGTGTCCTTCCGGCAGAGTCTTGCTTCCGTCAGGCCCCGCATACGGCACTTGGGCACCTCCAGAGGCGCCACGCACCACACAACTCAACACTTGCCGTCCGTATGCCGCCCGCGAGAACCACGTGGCGCTTCCGAGAGGAAGACGCCCACCGGGCCCGTGCCTCCCCGTGACCCAAGCAGTAGGGAGGCCAGCGTCAGGGGCACGATTGCGTCCGCGAGGTCACCTAAGCGGGCGATGCTGGAAGGACACCGTGTGAGCCGGATCTCGGTCCGGGGGTTCGCCGTGGCATCCGCCACCGCCGTAACCACCGTAGGCGCCGTCGTAGGCGTTGCGTCGGGCAGCACTCCCGCTGTCGACGACAACAACTTCGAGGCGGCCGCAGCCGACACCACGCTGCTCGCAGACATTCCCGCGGGTCAGCAGGCCCAGGTTCAGACCGCTTCGCTGACGCAGCAGGCCGACGCACAGGCCTCCGCGGCCGACGCGGCGGCCAAGAAGTCCGCCGAGGAGACGGCCCGCGTCCAGGCCGCCAAGGACGCCAAGTCGAAGAAGCAGGCGGCCGAGGACAAGCTGGAGGCCGAGCGCGAGGCCAAGGCCAAGGCCAAGAGTGACGCCGAGCGTGCGAGCCGGTCCTCCGTCCGCGACGCCTCCTCGTTCTCCGCGCAGGGCTCCTACACGGTGGCCGAAGTCCAGGCGATGGCACGGCAGATGATTCCTGCCGACCAGTTCCAGTGCTTCAGCAACATCGTGAACCACGAGTCGACGTGGAACTACCGGGCCACGAACCCCTCCTCGGGGGCGTACGGCCTGGTGCAGGCGCTGCCCGCCTCCAAGATGTCGTCCGCGGGCGCCGACTGGCAGACCAACCCGGCCACCCAGATCAAGTGGGGCCTCAGCTACATGGACGGCCGTTACGGCAGCCCGTGCGGCGCCTGGTCGTTCTGGCAGGCCAACCACTGGTACTAGGAACCTCCGGGTTCCCGCGCCCGACCCCGTGAAGCCCCGCACCGTCCTACGGTGCGGGGCTTCACGCTGTACGGTCGATCCGGACAGCCCCGGGGGAGTGCGAGGGGCTGACGGGGGAAAGGAAAGATCATGTCTAAACTTCCGGGATGGCTCGGTCGGCTGGGCGCCGAACTGACCGATATAGGGGCGCGCCTGGAAGAGCGGCGCGCCGAGGGCGCCCGCCGTGACGAGGAGGACGCCGTCGGCGCGGAGACGTCCTCGTCGACCCTTTCCACCGTCGCCGCCGAACAGGTGCCCGCTCCGCCCGCGTACGCCCCCTCCGTCGCCGCCAGACCCGATCCGGTCGCGGCCATCCCGTGGGGGATGCGTGTCGCCGCGGAGGCGGGCTGGCGGCTGCTGGTCCTGGCGGGCACGCTCTGGGTGCTGATGCGTGTCGTCAGCGCCGTACAGCTGGTCGTCCTCGCCTTCGTCGCCGCACTGCTCGTCACCGCCATGCTCCAGCCGACCGTCGTGCGGCTGAGGCGGCTCGGACTGCCGCGCGGTCTCGCCACCGCCGTCACCGCCGTGCTCGGCTTCGTCGTCATGGGCCTGGTCGGCTGGTTCGTCGTGTGGCAGGTGATGGACAACCTCGACACGCTGTCCGACAGGGTCCGCGACGGCATCGACGAGCTGAAGCGCTGGCTCCTCGACAGCCCGTTCCATGTCACCGAGTCGCAGATCAACGACATCGCGCAGAACCTCAGCGACACCGTCGGCACCAACACCGAGGAGATCACCTCGGCCGGACTGCAGGGCGTCACCGTGATGGTGGAGGTCCTCACCGGGATACTGCTGGCGATGTTCTCGACGCTCTTCCTGCTGTACGACGGGAAGCGCATCTGGCAGTGGGTGCTCAGGCTGGTCCCCTCCCAGGCCCGGCCGGGCGTCGCCGGCGCCGGACCCCGCGCCTGGCGGACGCTGACCGCCTACGTGCGGGGCACGGTGATCGTCGCCCTGATCGACGCGATCTTCATCGGCCTCGGGATCTACTTCCTCGACGTGCCGATGGCGGTGCCGCTCGCCGTCTTCATCTTCCTCTTCGCCTTCATCCCGCTCGTCGGCGCCGTGATCTCCGGCGCGCTCGCCGTGGTCGTCGCGCTCGTCACCCAGGGCGTGTTCACCGCCCTGATGGCGCTGATCGTGGTGCTCGCGGTGCAGCAGATCGAGGGCCACATCCTGCAGCCCTTCATCCTGGGCCGTGCCGTGCGCGTCCATCCCCTGGCCGTCGTCCTGTCGGTCGCCGCGGGCGGCATGATCGCCGGCATCGGCGGTGCGGTCGTCGCCGTCCCGCTGGTCGCCGTGACCAACACGGCGGTCGGCTACCTACGGGCGTACGGGCAGGCGCCGGGCGTGTTCCACGGACCGGGGCCGCACGGCGCGACAGCGATCTCCGTGACGCCGGCACCGGTCCCCGGCACCCGCCCGTCCGACGCGCCGGACGCCACGGGCGACGAGACGGACGCGCGGGACGAACCCCACAAGTGAGGCGGGGGGCCGCGGATCGCGGGAACGCGGCCAAGGAACATAAGAAGGGCCCCGGGGACGGTCGGTCGTCCACGGGGCCCTTCTCGTTCAAGGGGTACTGCGGTACTACTCGGCGAGAACGGCCTCTGCTTCGAGGGTCACGCCCACCGCCTGGATCACGGATGCGATCTTGACGGCTTCCTGAATGGTCTCACGGCCCACACCGGCGGTGCGCAGCACCTGCTCATGGGAGTCCAGGCACTGGCCGCAGCCGTTGATCGCGGAGACGGCGAGCGACCACAGCTCGAAGTCGACCTTCTCCACACCCGGCTTGCCGATGACGTTCATCCGCAGACCCGCACGGAGGTTCCCGTACTCGGGGTCCGACAGCAGGTGCCGGGTGCGGTAGAAGACGTTGTTCATCGCCATGATCGCCGCGGCCGACTTCGCCGCGGTGTACGCCTCGGCGGAGAGGTTGGCCTTGGCCTCCGGCTCCAGCTCGCGCAGCACGATCGGCGAGCGCGAGGCGATCGCGCAGGCCAGGACGGTGCCCCAGAGCTGCTGCTGGGGGAGATCGCTGTTGCCGATGACCGAACCGAGGTTCAGCTTCAGGTCCTTGGCGAAGTCCGGTACGGCGGACTTGAGTTCGTCGAGTGCCATGTCGGTGTCAGCTCACTCGCCCGAGAGGAGCGCGACCGGGTCCAGGGTGTTCTCGCCCTTGGTCCAGTTGCAGGGGCAGAGCTCGTCGGTCTGCAGGGCGTCGAGGACCCGCAGGACCTCCTTGGGGTTACGGCCGACAGAACCGGCGGTCACCATCGTGAACTGGATCTCGTTGTTCTGGTCGACGATGAAGACGGCGCGCTGGGCGAAGCCGTCCTCGCCCTCGATGCCGAGGTCACGCATGAGCTCGTGCTTCGAGTCGGCCAGCATCGGGAAGGGCAGGTCGGTCAGGTCCGGGTGGTCCTTGCGCCAGGCGTGGTGCACGAACTCGGAGTCACCGGAGAAGCCGAGGACCTGCGCGTCACGGTCGGCGAACTCGTCGTTCAGCTTGCCGAAGGCGGCGATCTCGGTGGGGCACACGAAGGTGAAGTCCTTCGGCCACGCGAAGACGATCTTCCACTGACCCTCGTAGGTCTTGTGGTTGATCTGCTCGAACTCCTTGCCGCTTTCCAGCGACACACAAGCGGTCAGGTCGAACTCGGGGAACTTGTCACCGACAGTGAGCACGCGCTCTCCTTGCAGCGTAGGAAATCCCTTTTTGGGGGTGTTCCTGGGGGTTGGACAATCACCACTTTGGCACAGAGTGCATTGATCACGGAAATAGCTACACTCGGTCGTGATGATCGGAGGTACCTATCAGTGGTGTATGTAAATCATGCCAATAGGTCCAAGCAGCCCAGCCTCTCGCAGCTGCGCGCCTTCGCGGCCGTGGCGGAGCATCTGCACTTCCGGGACGCGGCGGCATCAATCGGGATGAGTCAGCCGGCACTCTCCGGAGCCGTGTCGGCGCTGGAGACGGCACTCGGTGTCCAGCTCATCGAGCGTACGACGCGCAAGGTGCTGCTCTCGCCCGCCGGGGAGCGGCTCGCTGTGCGGACCAGGGCGGTGCTGGAGGCCGTCGGCGAGCTGATGGAGGAGGCGGAGGCCGTACAGGCGCCGTTCACCGGGGTGCTCCGGCTCGGGGTGATCCCGACCGTCGCCCCGTATCTGCTGCCGGCCGTGCTCAGGCTGGTCCACGACCGCTATCCGGAGCTGGACCTCCAGGTGCACGAGGAGCAGACCTCCTCGCTGCTGGACGGGCTGGCCGCCGGACGGCTGGACCTGCTGCTGCTCGCCGTGCCGCTCGGTGTGCCGGGGGTGACCGAACTTCCCCTGTTCGACGAGGACTTCGTCCTGGTCATGGAGCAGGAGCACGGACTGGGCGGGCGTACGGACATTCCGCGCGAGACACTGCGGGACCTGCCCCTGCTGCTGCTCGACGAGGGGCACTGCCTGCGTGACCAGGCACTGGACATCTGCCGTGAGGCGGGGCGTACGGAGGGGGCGCCGGTGACGACGACCGCGGCCGGGCTCTCCACCCTGGTGCAGCTCGTCGCGGGCGGGCTCGGGGTGACGCTGCTGCCGCGTACGGCGGTGACGGTGGAGACCGCGCGGAACGAGGCGTTGACCACCGGATACTTCGCCGACCCCGCGCCCTCGCGGCGGGTGGCGCTGGCGGTACGGACGGGAACGGCGCGGCACACGGAGTTCGAGGAGCTCGCGGCCGCACTGCGGGAGGCGATGGCGGACCTCCCGGTGCGGGTGCCCGCGGAGGGGGGGGGGGGGGGCCCCCCCCCGCCCCCCCCCCCCCCC
>NZ_JBHXRD010000033.1:0-91615 GCF_042717325.1 Streptomyces sp. NPDC058637
CCGCGGAACCCACCGCGGCGACGGCGTCGGCGCGCCCGGGGGTGCGGGCCGGCACGGCGATGCGGGCGGGCGGGCGGCGACGGAGGGCGGCTCGACCCCCAGCCGGGGCCCGGTGCGGCCTCCCGGGTCGGACCCTGTGCGGCCCGGCGCTCGTACCCCTACGGGTCGGGCGCCATGAGGCCCCCCTCTGCCCAGCGCCCCACCGGCCGTCGAGGCGGCACTGCACCTGCCGTCACGCAGGCCTCATTCACACCACCGACACCAGGGCGTGACCCCCAGGACAGTCGTCGGAGCTGCCAGGTGGCCGCCTCGGGCTCCAGCGATGCGCTCGGCCGACAAAGTGCCGCCCACCTTCCCATGAGCCCGCTCCGGGCCGTGAGTGCCTTCGCCGAAGCAGTAGAGTCAGCCGGCATCGGCGTGCGCCCGCCCGCCGTAGGCCAGGGAGCGAAACGTGCTGATCCCACACGACACCCGGATCGCCCTCGACACGGTGGTCGATCTGGTGAACACCGCACCGGAGAGCGAGCCGGGCGACGGGCTCGCCGACACCGGCGCGCTCTACGCCTTCGCGGAAGCCCATCTCATCAGCGGCGTCGGCGTGCTCGGCGAGAAGGACCTGCGCGCCGTGCAGGACGTACGCGGCCGGTTCGCGGACATATTCGCGGCGCCCGACGCCCGTACCGCCGCCGACCTCGTCAACGGGCTGGTGGCCGCGGCGGGCACCACGCCGCAGCTGACCGACCACGACGGTTACGACTGGCACGTCCACTACTTCGCGCCGGACGCCTCGATCGCGGACCACCTCGCCGCCGACTGCGGCATGGCCCTCGCCTTCATCGTCGTCGCGGGTGAGCAGGAACGGCTGCGGCGGTGCGAGGCGCCGGACTGCCGGCGCGCCTTCGTCGACCTGTCCCGGAACCGCTCCCGCCGCTACTGCTCCAGCCGCACCTGCGGGAACCGGCTGCACGTCGCCGCGTACCGGGCCAGACGCAAGGAGGCGGCGGCCGACTGACGGCCCCCGTACACGGTGACGCGGGAGGCGGCGGACCGGCCATGGACCCGTGCGGGACGCGCGCCGCGATCCACCGGGACCGGCGTCCGCTCACAGCAGGAACAGGTCGTGCAGCGCGGCCATCAGCAGCAGACCGCCGATCACCGTAAGGAAGATCATCAGGGGTGGCTGGGACAGCGCGAAGAGGCAGCCACGCGGCTCTTCGGCAGGGGATACGGGGGCTTCGCCCCGGGATACGTCCACCATCTCGTAGTGATCATGACGCAGAGGGACCCCCGTTGGCGATCAACACTCCTTTTCACGCGGTGAGTTCACCCCCTACGGGCTGCGCGGATTCGCTCCGGCGTCCGGCTTTCCCCCACACATTCGCCTCGGTCGACCCATGGCCCGGCTCCGCGGGTCAGCGCGGGGCGGCGCTGGACGCGCGCACGACGAGCTCGGGCTGGAGCACCACGCTGCGGTGCCGGTGGCTTCCGTCCTCATCCTCCGCCTCCTCCAGGAGGAGCTCCGCGGCCATCCTGCCCATCACCACGGCGGGCTGCCGCACGGAGGTGAGCGGCACGGCCGCCGCGGCGGCGAACTCGATGTCGTCGTAACCGACGATCGCGACGTCCTGCGGCACGCGCACCCCCGCGGCGTACAGCGACTGCAGCACGCCCAGCGCCAGCAGGTCGTTGGCGCAGAAGACGGCGGTCGGCCGTGGCACGAGGCCGAGCAGACGGGCGCCGGCGTCCCTGCCCGCCGCCACGTCCAGGCGGTCCGAGGGGATCTCGACGAGGGCCTCGGGGCCGAGTCCCGCCTCGGCGAGCGCGGCGAGAGCCCCCTGTCGGCGGTCCCTGATCTGGTGCAGGTCCCCCGGGCCGCTCACGTAGGCGACCGTGCGGTGGCCCGCCGACACGAGGTGCCCGACCGCCAGCATCCCGCCGCGCACGTCGTCCACGGAGACGGCGCAGTTCTCGGAGCCCGACGCGACCCGGTCCACCAGCACGTAGGGGATGCGGTGGCGGGCGAAGGCTTCGAGGTTGCCCCCGGTGGCGTCGGCGGGGGTGACCAGCACGCCGCAGACCCGCTGTTCGGCGAAGAGCCCGAGGTATTCGGCCTCCTCCTCCTGGCTCTGGCCGCTGTTGCAGACCATGACGCCGAGGCCGGCCTCCCGGGCCGCGCGCTCGGCGCCCCGGGCGACGTCGACGAAGAAGGGGTTGCCCATGTCGAGGACGAGGAGGGCCATGATGCGGCTGCGGCCGGCCCGGAGCTGCCGGGCTGACTCGCTGCGTACGTAGCCGAGTTCCTCGATCGCCGCCAGCACCCGGGCGCGGGTGTCAGGCAGCACCGCCTCGGGGCGGTTGATCACGTTGGAGACCGTGCCCACCGAGACTCCGGCCTGCCGGGCCACGTCCTTGATCCCTGCCACACGCGCCACTTGCCCCTGCCCCACTGATGCACTCGGTCGCCACGCGTCGGCGCGGCGTGTCCCTAAGTCGTACGGACGGAGTCGTGCGGGCGGAGTCGTACGGACGTCCGGCGAGGTCCGTCACGCGCCGCCGTCCAGGCTCCACGCCTCGATTGAAATGTTTCAATCCGTCCGGGACGCTAACCCCATCCCCGGGATACCGTCAAGATCGAGGGGACGCGACTCGAATATACCGACGCGCGCGCCCCGGCCCCCGGGCCCCGGCGCGCCGGGGGGGGGCGGGATGGACCTGTAAGGATTAACGTACGGAGGGGAAACCCCCCCCCCCGGCTACTCTTAATTTTGGGGGGCACCCCTACACTATATCCCCGCCCGGGGCCCCGGGCCCGGGGCGCGGGGCCCCCCGGGGCGAGGCCGGAATCGACATGAATCGATTCACGTCCGGAGCGTCACCGCGCCACCGGGTGCGGGGGGTGGCGTCAGATGCCGTGCTTCTTCAGGATGGCCTCGATGTCGCTGAAGTCCTCACCGGGCGGAGCCTGCTGCTTCTTCGCGGGCCTGCTCTGCGCCTGAGAGGCGGGTGCGGCGGCACCGGATGTCAGTGGGGGCGCCGATGCGGCGGGGGCGACGGCGGCACGCCGCGACGCGGCCCGCGCGGCCCGCCGTTCCCTGCGGGTGCCACCACCGCGTCGCTCCACCGCGCGTGTGGTCATGAAGAGCAGCCAGGCCACCCCCAGCAGGCCGAACCCGATCCAGACGCTCGGCTTGAAGGCGATGTCGGACACCCACTCGACGACTCCGGTCATCACGAGTCCGACCGGCACGAGCGAATACGCGGCGATCCTGGTCGCCGCGAGGAAACGCTTGCGGTACGCGGTGATCACGGCAATGCCCAGGCCGGCGGCCGACACCGCGGCACAGATGGTCTCGGCAAGCATCGGGGCCTCCTGCAGTCGGGACGTGTCCCTTCCATCCTGCACCGGCCGCCGCCGCGGGAGCCACGGTCCGGGGCCGCATCAGGGACATTTCAGGGCCGCGATCCTCCCCAGGTGCCGATTGGGACGCGCAGGTCCGGCCTGAAAGACTGATTCCATGAGCGATTCCACCTCCGCAGCGCCGGTCGTCCTCGACATCTGGTGCGAGCTCGAATGCCCCGACTGCCATCAGGCCCTCTCCGACGTCCACGCCCTGCGCGCCCGCTACGGCGACCGGCTGGAGGTCCGGCTGCGCCACTTCCCGCTGGACAGGCACAAGCACGCGTACGCCGCGGCGCAGGCCGCCGAGGAGGCCGTCGACCAGGGCGAGGGATGGCCGTACATCGAGGCCGTGCTGGCCCGTACCACCGACCTCGCCCGCACCGGTGAGCCGCTCCTGATCGACGTCGCACGCGAACTGGGGCTGGATGCCGAGGAGTTCGACACGGCTCTGATCGACGGCCGGCACATGCTGATCGTCGACGCGGACCAGGCCGAGGGCAAGGCGATCGGCGTCACCGGTACCCCGACGTATGTGATCGGCGACGAGCGGCTGGACGGCGGGAAGAGCCAGGAAGGGCTCCGCGAGCGGATCGAGGAGATCGTCGACCGGCTGCTCGCCGGCCGGGACTGATCCTCCGGGGCCTCCGGGGCCTCACCTTCGCGGCCTCCTGCGCGGCGGCGGAGGTCCCTAGAGGGCCTTCGCCAGGTTGTACCGGGTCGTCCCGTAGCCCAGCGACTCGTACAGCCGGAGCGCGGGTGCGTTGGACGCGAAGACGTGCAGTCCGAGCAGGCCGAGGCCCGCGTCGAGCGTGGTGCCCTCCGCGTGGTGCATCAGCGCGCGGCCGTAACCGCGCCCCCGGTGCTCCTCGCGCACCTCCACGTCGAAGACGTAACCGATCGGCTCGCCCGCGGGGGTCTCGTGCCGGGCCACCCAGACATGGCCGACCGCGTCGCCGCCATGGACCAGGACGTGGAAACTCATCCCCGCGGTGGCCAGGCCGTCCGGCAGGTTCGTGGCGTGGTCCGTCTCGGACTTGCGCCGGGCCTGTTCCTCCGGGACGCCCCGCTCCATCCAGTTCCGCGCGTACGTCTCGACGCTGGTGGCCGCCCACGCGGTGAACTCCCGTTCGGTCATCGGGCGTCCGGTGACCCCGTCGGGCAGCGTGGGCGCGGGCCGACGGAGGGTCTTGAGCATGTTCCGGCTGCGCTCGGTGTAGCCGAGCACGCCCGCGAGGGCCCGGGCGGCCTCGTTGTCCGCGGGCACCACCAGGCGCACCTGCGTGCAGCCCCAGCCCCGCAGCACCTCTTCCGCGGCGAGGGCGGCGATGGTGCCGCGGCCCCGCCTGCGGTCCGCTTCCTCGATCCGCAGCGAGTGGAGGATGCCCGCCGTCGGGCCGAACACCGGGTCGGTGTCGATGCCGACGGCGCCGACGGGACGCCCGTTGTCGCACACGTCGTAGGTGCGTGCCCGCGCGCCGTCGGCGCCTTGCTGGATCGGCCCGGTCGGCCGGAGGGTCGTGGTCATCACGGGTGTTCTATCCGCTGCACGGCGGTCCGTCACCCGCTTTTGCGGATCGGGTTCCCGGATCGGGGGTTCACGGTCCGGCGTTCGCGGTTCGACGGCTCACGGATCGAGGTCGTCACCGGCGCGCTCGTCGAAGATCCGCATGGACTTCGCCGTCACAGGACCGGGGGCGCCCGGCAGTTCCCGTCCGTCGACCCGGTGCACGGCCTGGATGTCGCGGAGCGTTGAGGTCAGGAAGATCTCCTCGGCCCGGTCCAGGACGTCCAGCGGGAGATCGGTCTCCTGCGCCCCGGTCCACTCCACGGCCAGGGCGCGGGTGATCCCGGCGAGGCAGCCGGAGGTGACGGGCGGGGTGTGGATCCGGCCGTCCAGCACGACGAAGACGTTGGACCCGGTGCCCTCGCAGAGCTGCCCGACCGTGTTCGCGAAGAGGGCCTCGGACGCGCCGTGCTCGTGGGCGCGCGCGAGGGCGACGACGTTCTCGGCGTACGAGGTGGTCTTCAGCCCGGCCAGTGCGCTGCGTTCGTTACGCGTCCAGGGGACGGTGATCACCGCGGTGCTGTCCGGGCGGCGGACGGCCTCGCCCAGCGCGACGACGAGGCTGGGGCCGGCGTCGCCGCGGTCGGAGCCGAGCGGGGAGAGTCCGCCGGTGTACGTGATCCGCAGTCTGCCGAAAGCCATGGGGTTGGCCTCGATGACGGCGGCCGATGCGCGGCGGACCTCGTCGAGGTCGGGGTCGGGCAGTCCCAGGCCGCGGGCCGAGCGGGTAAGCCGGTCGAGATGCCGGGTGAGTGCGAAGGGGCGGCCGTCGGACACCCTGATCGTCTCGAAGATGCCGTCGCCCACGGTCAGTCCGTGGTCGAGCACGGACACCCGCGCGTCATCGGCGCCCCGCAGCTCGCCGTTGACCCAAATCATCATGCCTCGGTCCTTCCTGTCACCCCGTAGGTGTCCTCGTAGGCGCCCGACGCTACCGCGAGCAGCCGGGACGCCTTGAGCTCGGTCTCCGCCCACTCGCGCTCGGGGTCGGATCCCCAGGTGATCCCGGCTCCGGTGCCGAAGCGCAGCAGGGGCGCGGGGCCGGTGCGGTCGATCCAGAACGTCCTTATGCCGACGGCCAGTCGGGCGGTGGCCCGGTCCGCGTCGACCCAGCCGATTCCTCCGCAGTAGGGCCCGCGGTCGGACGTCTCCAGGGCTTCGATGATCCGCAGCGCGCTGGACTTGGGGGCACCGGTGACGGATCCGGGCGGGAACGCGGCGCCGAGCAGTTCCGGCCATCCGGCACCGTCGGCGAGCCGGCCGCGCACGGTGGAGACGAGGTGAACCAGCCCGGGGTGCTTCTCCACGACGCAGAGGTCCGGGACGCTCACGCTGCCGGTCGCGCAGACGCGGCCCAGGTCGTTGCGGACCAGGTCCACGATCATCACGTTCTCCGCGTGGTCCTTCTCCAGCAGGTCCGCCTCGGTGCGTCCGGTGCCCTTGATCGGCCCGGACGTGACGGTCCGGCCTTCGCGCTCCAGGAAGAGCTCGGGGGACGCGGTCGCGATCTCCACCCCGTGCGAGGGCAGCCGGATCGTCCCGGCGTACGGGGCGGGGTTGCCGCGGGCGAGCAGGGCGGTGAGGGCGTCCACGTCGGCGGCGGGGTCGGGCAGCGGCGCGGACAGCACCCGGCAGAGGTTGGCCTGATAGACCTCGCCCGCCGCGATGTGTTCACGGATCCGTCGTACTCCGGCCATGTAGGCGGCCTCGTCGAGGGAGGACGTCCAGTTGCCCGTGCCCGGCCCCCGCCATGCGCCGCGCACAGGAAAGGGCACCTGCTCACTCCGCACGGTGGCGAAGCGGGCACAGACGAGGCGACCTTCGAAGTCGGCCGATACCGCCCAGAAACCGGATGATTCGAGCGCCGCAGGATCGCTGGTCACATCCTGCAGACCGGAGGCGACGAGGCCGCCGAAGCGGGCCATGGGAGCGAGGTCGTGCACGCTGACGAGTCTAGGACGGCGCACGGTGACCTGCGGCGGGGCGGGGGGAGCGCAGCACGCTGCGCAAACGCGTTTTTGTACTGGCCCGGGAATCCGCTAGAGTTCAACACGTCGCCGGGACGCGCAAGCGAACCGGGAATGACAAGCGGACGTAGCTCAGTTGGTAGAGCGCAACCTTGCCAAGGTTGAGGTCGCCAGTTCGAACCTGGTCGTCCGCTCGCAGAAGATGGGGGATCTTCCCGAACCCCCATCCCTGGTGGAGTGGCCGAGAGGCGAGGCAACGGCCTGCAAAGCCGTCTACACGGGTTCAAATCCCGTCTCCACCTCCAAGGACGATTAGCTCAGCGGGAGAGCACTTCCCTGACACGGAAGGGGTCACTGGTTCAATCCCAGTATCGTCCACAGGTCCGCAAGGATCCCCGCGCGATTAGCTCAGCGGGAGAGCACTTCCCTGACACGGAAGGGGTCACTGGTTCAATCCCAGTATCGCGCACGTAGTACACGCAGGGTCACCCTGCGCGATTAGCTCAGCGGGAGAGCGCTTCCCTGACACGGAAGAGGTCACTGGTTCAATCCCAGTATCGCGCACCAGCCGAAACCCCCGGTCGTCTCGACGACCGGGGGTTTCGTCGTGAGTGGCGTGAGGTACGGGCCGCGGTTCGGCCGACCCGGGCTTCAGCCCGTGAAGAGCCGTAGCCGAGGGGCGTGGCGACCCGGAGCCAGACGAAAACCATGAGCGGCCTACGACTCCTGGTGGACACGGGGGCTCCCGTCCGGTGCCTCGTGGAAGCGTGCGTGGACGGGGCGGATGCACTCGTTGGCGAGCCATGTCCATGACTAGATCATGGACGTGATTCCGTGGGCCGTACCTATCGCGGGCCGCCGTATGCGCTGCGGCCGCCCCCACGACAGTGGGGGCGGCCATGCCCGGCTCAGGAGGAGAAGAGCATCCGGCCGAAGCTCTTCTGGCGGTGGTGGCCGCCGTGGTGCCCGCCCTGGTGCTGCGGAGCGCCCCAGGCCGGGGCCTGGGCTGCGGGGTAGGCCTGCGGGGCCTGGCCCGGGTAGGCCTGCGGGGCCTGGCCCGGGTAGGCCTGCGAGGCGGGCGGCGCGGGCGGGGCCTGCTGCGACCACTGCGACTCCAGGCGGGTCAGCGACTCCAGCTCGCCGTAGTCGAGGAATATCCCCCGGCAGCCACTGCACTGCTCGATCTGGACGCCGTTGCGGTTGTACGTGTTCATCTGGGCGTGGCACTTGGGACACTGGATCATCGGGTCGGCTCCTCACCGTCGTTGCGCGTCGCCGGAATGCATGCCCGGCGGCCGTCGGTTCACCCTACGACGCGCGTTCGGACGTCAACTCGGGCGGGAGGGACGCAATTCGGACAGAGGCGTCGATCATCAACCGTTCCACCTCATCCGGACTGCGGCCCTCCGCCGCGGACTTGGCGAGAGCCAGCGCGGCGGTCTGCACCGTGAGGGTGCGCGCCGGGACGTCCAGGTCGGGCCAGGGATCGCCCGTGGCGGGCACGGCGGGCCCGCCGGCTCGCCGGTAGGCGTCCAGGAAGCGCTGCCAGACCTGGGGGTCCAGGAGTCCGGCGGCGTACCAGGCGGCGGGCCGTGCGAGGTCCCAGGCGGGGTCGCCGAGGCCCGCGTCGTCGATGTCGATCAGCGCCCAGGGGCCGCGCGGGGCCGGGTACCGGACGAGCTGGCCGAGGTGCAGGTCGCCGTGGCAGAGGAAGCCGGCCCGGTGCGGGGGTGCTCCGGTGCCGCCGCGCGCCCAGGCGGGCAGGCCGCGCCAGGCGGCGAGCACGCCGGCGGTGTCCGGGTCAGCCGGTCGCGCCTCGCACATCCGCGCGACGGCGCGGGCCGCCTTGGCCGGCCCACGCATCGGCGGGAGCGGATGGGGCGGCGGGGTGCGGTGCAGCCGGGCCAGGAGGGCGGCGGCCTCTTCCCAGGGGGCGGCATCAGGATCCGAGGGGTCGACGGGTTCGCCGTACGGCCAGAGGCTCACGACGCGGCCGTCGGCGGTGGGGGTGCGCTCCCCCGGGGCCGCCATGCCGGCGGGCCGTTCGTCGCTGGCGGCCGGGTGCTCCACGGTGCCGGTCAGGCCGGTGGGCCCTTCCTGGCGGCCCGGCGGGGCGGTGCCGAGCGGGGCGAGCAGGATGCCCGCGAGCGCGGGTGCGGCGGCCAGGGCCCGGCGGGCCGCCAGGGCCGGGACGTCGGTGTCCGGGGCGTGGGCCTTGGCCACCACCGGGCCGCTGCGGACCACCGTGCCGTCGGGGCGGTCGGCGAGGACCAGGGGCGGGGCGCAGACGCAAGGGGTCGTACGGGCGTGGGCGCTGTCGTGTGCGAGCTCGCCCAGCACGCGTACGACAGGGGTGGTGGTCGTCAACTCTGCTCCCCCGGCGGTGTCCGGCCGACTCCCCGGTCGGCCCCGGCGACGAGCGTACGCGGCACCGCGGCAGGAGCCCCGGCCGGCGGTACGGTCGACCGGACCACCCCACGGGGGCGTCGACCGACGCGCGGATGCGCGCGGCGCGGCGACCACGGGTCACGCACGGACAGGTACGGCACGGCAGCCACCCCGACCGCACGGGCACGTACGGCACGGCGGCCACGCCCGGCACAGGGGCGGCATGGTCGTGGTCCACGTGCGCGCGAGGCGTCCACGTGACGGCTCTGCCCGGCACACCGATGCGTCCTGGCGCGAAGGACGCCCCGGCGTACAGGTGCGCGGGTACGCGGGTACGACGGCCAGAGTGGCCGGCTTACGCGGGTCCCCGGCAGGGCGAGGCCACCCGCCGGGAACGGCCCCGGACAGCGCGATGTCCGGCCAGCTCCCCAGCTGGCCGGACAAACGCTGCCGTCCGCCGCACCCCCGTCCCCACGGGGCTGTTGGCCGGATGTCCCGGTCCGGACCGCTCTTCCGGACCCGGGGCGCCGCTCAGCGCCCCAGCATCACGCCCACGGACGACGCCTGTGTGACCACTGCGTCCCAGCCGCCGAAGACGACTACGAGCAGGGCCGCCAGAGGAAGGACCATGGCCGTCGCCACCAGCGGGTGGCGACGCGACGGGCGGGTGCCGAACGACGCGTACGCGCTGCGCCCCCGCGTACGGATCATGGTCCGCATAGCCGTGTCCGCCATGGTTCCTCTCCTGACCTGTTCCGGAGCGGCGGGCGTCTGACCTCGGGGGACGAGTTCCGCGCCCGCCGCTTGACTTCAACATTAGGGAGATGGGAGGCGTCCGGCGTCATGCCCGCGTACCGAATGCCGGGCCTCCCGGAGGATGAGCCGACCGCCTCCGGCGTACTCCCCTGGGTGGAGACGTCGTACGGGGAGCACGCCGAACGCGTCGGTCCGGTCGGGGTGCGTCGCCCCGTGCACGCGGCCGTGGGGCGTGGTGCCGGCCCCGTGACGGGTGTGCCCGGCCGGTGCGGCAGGGCCGCGGAGGGCGGGTCTGCCCTGCTCAGGCGGGGATCGGCGCCCCGGGGCGCGCCGGGCCGCGCGAGCCCGGCACGATCCGGACGAGAGGCCCCTAGGCCCCGGCGGCGTCCCGTAGGGGGCGCTCGGAGGCGTCCTCCCGGGGGACCGGCTGTTCGACCAGGGCGAGCACCCTGGTCGCCATGAAGCGGGCGGTGCGGACAACTGATCCACTTCGGGTGACTTCACTCACTTCCACCACCCCCCGGCGGACTGCGGTCTCCACCCGGCGGCCTGCCCTGGAGGCCACCACCTCGTACGTCCGCGTCGTGTCTCCCGCGTCCACCACTATTTCCACGCGATCGCCCTTCACTGATCCAATCCCCCTTCTGCGACGGTCCTTTGAGATCTCGCACGGGCCACAGGGCCTGGATCCCCGGCTCCCTGACCACTCCTCGATTCTCCCACCGGGCACTGACAATCGATGGGCCGGCGAGGGCGCGGCCTGAGAGCGCGCCGCGCCACGGGTACGTAAGCTGTGCCTCGTCAGGCGGACCAGGCAGCGGGGATGGGCAGACGATGGCGATGATGCGGCTCCGGCGCGAGGACCCGCGTGTCGTCGGCTCGTTCCGGCTGCACCGCCGGCTCGGCGCGGGCGGCATGGGTGTCGTCTATCTGGGCTCCGACCGCCGGGGCCAGCGGGTCGCGCTCAAGGTGATCCGGCCGGACCTGGCGGAGGATCAGGAGTTCCGTTCGCGTTTCGCGCGCGAGGTGTCCGCGGCCCGGCGCATCCGTGGCGGCTGCACGGCCCGGCTGGTGGCCGCCGATCTGGAGGCGGACCGCCCGTGGTTCGCGACGCAGTACGTGCCAGGTCCGTCGCTGCACGACAAGGTCGTCGAGGAGGGCCCGCTGTCGGCGGCCGAGGTGGCCTCGATCGGTGCGGCGCTGTCCGAGGGGCTGGTGGCCGTGCACGAGGCCGGTGTCGTCCACCGTGATCTGAAGCCGTCGAACATCCTCCTGTCGCCCAAGGGCCCCCGGATCATCGACTTCGGGATCGCCTGGGCGACCGGGGCCAGCACGCTCACCCATGTCGGTACGGCGGTGGGGTCACCCGGTTTCCTGGCGCCGGAGCAGGTGCGGGGCGCGGCCGTGACCCCGGCCACCGACGTGTTCTCGCTGGGCGCGACCCTGGCGTACGCGGCGATGGCCGATTCGCCCTTCGGGCACGGCAGTTCCGAGGTGATGCTCTACCGCGTGGTGCACGAGGAGCCGCATCTGTTCGATGTGCACGACGCGCTCGCCCCCCTGGTCCGGGCCTGCCTGGCGAAGGACCCCGAGGACCGGCCGAGCACCCTGCAGCTGTCCATGCGGCTCAAGGAGATCGCGGCGCGCGAGGCGCAGGGGCTGCAGGAGCGCCGGCCTCCCGCGCAGCGGAGCGAGCAGGAGCTGGACCGGCCGACGGGGCGGCTGGAAGGCCCGTCGTACACGGAGCAGCACACCCGGCGGGCCGGCGGCGGTCCGACCCCGGCGCCGCGTCCCGCTGCGCGGCGTCCCGCGCCGTCGCGCTCGGCCGCGCCCCGCACCGGTGGTTCGCGCCCCCAGGCCGCCCGGCCCGGGAAGCGCCCGCACGGGACGAACGGCGCGAACAGGACGAACGGCCGGCCGGGGACCCGTCCCGGGGTACGGACGACGTCGGCGGGCAAGGGCGGGAAACGCCGGCCGGCGAATCCGCGGCTGCTGCGTCAGCGGCTCGTGGTCTTCGTCGTGGTGACGCTGCTGGTGGCACTGGGGATCGCGGCGGCGCAAGGTTGCCAGGGGCCGGCGCAGGGGCTGCGCGACAACCCGTCGACGTACGACGGGGCGGCGCACCACCCGTACGGGCAGGGGCTGTAGGCGTCAGCCGGTCGTGACGCGCGTCGCGTAGAAGGCGACGGCGGAGGCGGCGGCGACGTTGAGCGAGTCGACGCCTGCGTCCATCGGGATGCGGACGTGCTCGTCGGCCGCGGCGAGTACCTCGGGAGTGAGTCCGTCGCCCTCCGTACCGAAGACGAGCGCCAGCTTCTCGTGGCGGCGCGCGACGAGTTCGTCCAGGGTGATCGACCGGTCGCCGAGGCACAGTGCCGCGGTGGTGAAGCCTTCCTCGCGGAGCAGCCCGAGGTCCGCGGGCCAGGTGTCGAACCGGGTCCACGGGACGTGGAAGACGGAACCCATCGAGACCTTCACCGCCCGCCGGTACAGCGGGTCGGCGCAGCGCGGGGTGAGCAGGACGGCGTCGACGCCGAGCGCCGCCGCGTTACGGAAGGCGGCGCCGAGGTTGGCGTGGTCGACGATGTCCTCGAACACGGCGACCCTGCGGACGGTCCCGGACTCCGGGGTCAGCAGCGCGCGGACGTCCGGCAGCGGCCTGCGCTGCATGGAGGCGAGGGCTCCGCGGTGCACGTGGTAGCCGGTGACGCGCTCGGCGACCTCCGGTGCGACCAGGTACACCGGGGCCGTGGCCTCGTCGATCACGTCGCGCATCACCTCGGTCCACTTCGCGGAGAGCAGCATGGAGCGCATCGCGTAGCCGGCGTTCGCCGCGCGACGGATCACCTTCTCGCCCTCGGCGATGAAGAGGCCCTCGGCGGGTTCGCGCCTGCGCCGGAGCGCGACGTCGGTCAGGCCGGTGTAGTCGCCCAGACGCGGGTCGTCGGGGTCGTCGACGGTGATGGGTTCAGCCACGGGGATACTGCCTCGTCCGGTGTGCGGATTGCCGGGGTGGGGGTGCCGGTGTGCGGATTGCCGGGGTGGGGGTGCCGGTGTGCGGGGGTCGGGGTGCCGGTGTGCGGGGGGTGCGGCCGTCGGTCCGGCTACTCGGCGGTGAGTTCGGAGGGCTTCGTGCCGACGGCGACGACCTCTCCGATGACGATCACGGCAGGTGGGCGTACGTCCTCGGCCACGGCGCGTTCCCCGACGGTCGCGAGGGTCGCGTCGACCCGGCGCTGGGCGGCCGTGGTGCCCTCCTGGACCAGGGCCACGGGGGTGTCCGGGGACTTGCCGTGCTCGATGAGGGCACGGGCGATGGAACCGATCTTGTCGACGGCCATCAGGAGGACCAGGGTGCCGCGCAGCTGTGCGAGGGCCGCCCAGTCGACCAGGGAGCGCGGGTCGTCGGGGGCGACATGGCCGCTGACGACGGTGAACTCGTGGGCGACACCCCGATGGGTGACGGGGATTCCGGCCGCTCCCGGCACGGAGATCGAACTGGAGATCCCGGGGACGACGGTGCAGGCGATGCCCTCGGCGGCCAGCGCCTGGGCCTCCTCCATGCCGCGCCCGAAGACGAACGGGTCGCCGCCCTTGAGCCGGACGACGGCCTTGCCCGCCTTGGCGTGGTCGATCAGCGCCTGGTTGATCGCCTCCTGCGCCATGTACCGCCCGTACGGGATCTTCGCGGCGTCGATCACCTCGACGTGCGGGGGGAGCTCGTCGAGCAGGTCCCGGGGGCCGAGCCGGTCCGCGATGACCACGTCGGCCTCCGCGAGGAGGCGGCGGCCCCGGACCGTGATCAGGTCGGGGTCGCCGGGGCCGCCGCCCACCAGGGCGACGCCGGGGGCACGGGTGCGGTGGTGCGGGGCGGCGAGGGTTCCGTCGCGCAGGCCCTCCACGATGGCGTCGCGGACGGCGGCGGAGTGGCGGGGGTCGCGGCCCTGCGAGGTGGTGGTGAGGACGGCGACGGTGATGCCCTCGCTGCGGCCGGTGGCCGGCGTCCAGGCGGTCGCCGCCTCCGCGTCGTCGCTGCGGACGCACCAGGTGCGGGTGCGCTCCGCCTCGGCCGAGGCGGCGTCGTTGGCCTCGGCGTCGGAGGACGCGACGAGGGCGTACCAGGTGTCGGTGAGGTCGCCGTCCTGGTACCTGCGGCGCTCCCAGCGGATCTCGCCGGTGTCGGCCATCGCCTCGACGGAGGCGGTCGCGGACGGGGAGACCAGGGTGATGTCGGCACCGGCCGCTATGAGCGCGGGCAGCCGGCGCTGTGCGACCTGGCCGCCGCCGACGACGACGACGCGGCGCCCGTTCAGGCGCAGTCCGACGGGGTAGGCAGGGTGATCGTCGTGCTCGGCCATGGTCGTGCGGGCTCCTCGTGCAGGGTGCGGTGCGCTGCGGGCCGCTGCGGCGGTGGAGCGGCTGTGACGTGCGGCTGTGCCAGGTGTGGGACCACGATAAGGGGTGAGGGGGCGGGGGCGGGCGGCGGCGTCTGCCTGATCCCCGGCCCGCGCCCCTCCCCCGACCGGGCCCGCCCCCGGGGACGGGCCCGGTCTCGTACCCCCGCGCCCGTCCCCGGCCGGGTGCCGCTACTTCTCCGTGACTCCCGCCGAGTCGAAGGTCGCCACGTCGTGCATCGCGCGGGCCGCGCTCTGCACGATGGGGAGCGCGAGCAGGGCGCCGGTGCCCTCGCCGAGCCTGAGGTCCAGGTCGACCAGGGGGCGCAGGCCCAGCTTGTTGAGGGCGGCGACGTGGCCGGGTTCCGCACTGCGGTGTCCGGCGATGCAGGCGGCGAGGGCCTCGGGGGCGATCGCCCGGGCGACGAGGGCCGCGGCGCCCGCGCTCACCCCGTCCAGGATCACGGGGGTGCGGAGTGAGGCACCGCCCAGCAGGAAGCCCGCCATCGCGGCGTGCTCCAGTCCGCCGACCGCCGCCAGGACCCCGATCGGGTCCGCGGGGTCGGGACGGTGGAGGTCCAGGCCACGGCGGACCACGTCGACCTTGCGGGCGTGCATCTCGTCGTTGATCCCGGTGCCGCGCCCGGTCACCTCGGCCGGGTCCATGCCCGTGTACACGCAGATCAGCGCGGCCGAGGCCGTGGTGTTGGCGATGCCCATCTCGCCGGTCAGCAGCCCCTTGTTGCCGGCTGCGACGAGGTCGCGGGCGGTATCGATGCCGACCTCGATCGCCGCGAGCACCTCCTCGCGGGTGAGGGCGGGGCCGGTGGTGAAGTCGGCCGTTCCGGCACGGACCTTCCGGGGAAGGAGTCCGGGCGTCGCGGGCAGCTCGGACGCGACTCCGACGTCGACGACGCAGACCTCGGCGCCGACCTGGGCGGCGAAGGCGTTGCAGACGGCTCCGCCGCCGAGGAAGTTGGCGACCATCTGGCCGGTGACCTCCTGCGGCCACGCGGTCACACCCTGGGCGTGCACCCCGTGGTCACCGGCGAACACCGCGACGGCCGCGGGCTCCGGGATCGGCGGCGGGCACATCCGGGAGAGGCCGGACAGCTGGGCGGAGATGATCTCCAGCATGCCGAGCGCGCCGGCGGGCTTCGTCATCCGCTTCTGGCGCTCCCAGGCCTCGCCGAGCGCCTTGGCGTCCAGCGGCCGGATGTTGGAGATGGTCTCCTGGAGCAGGTCGTGCGGCGCCTCGCCGGGCAGGGCGCGGCGGCCGTACGTCTCCTCGTGGACGACCCAGGACAGCGGGCGCCGCTTGGACCAGCCGGCCTGCACCAGCTCGGGCTCGTCGGGGAACTCGTCGACGTAGCCGACGCAGAGGTACGCGACGACCTCCAGGTGTTCGGGCAGCCCCAGCGCCCGGACCATCTCGCGCTCGTCGAAGAAGCTGACCCAGCCGACGCCGAGGCCCTCGGCCCGGGCGGCGAGCCACAGGTTCTCGACGGCGAGCGCCGAGGAGTACGGGGCCATCTGCGGCTGGGTGTGCCGGCCCAGGGTGTGGCGGCCGCCACGGGTGGGGTCTGCGGTGACGACGATGTTCACCGGTGTGTCGAGGATGGCCTCGATCTTCAGTTCCTTGAACTGCTTGGCCCGGGCCTTGGGGAGCGACTTGGCGTACGCCTCGCGCTGGCGCTGTGCCAGCTCGTGCATGGAACGGCGGGTCTCCGCGGAGCGGATGACGACGAAGTCCCAGGGCTGCGAGTGGCCGACGCTCGGCGCGGTGTGCGCGGCTTCGAGGACCCTCAGGAGGATCTCGTGCGGGATGGGGTCGCTGCGGAAGCCGTTGCGGATGTCGCGCCGCTCCCGCATGACCCTGAGGACCGCTTCCCGCTCGACGTCGTCGTAGCCGGGGGCGGCCGCGGAGGCGGGCGCCTCGCCGGAGGACGGGACCGGGATCTCGGCCTCCGGTGCGTCTGCCTGCGGGGTCTCGATGATCTCGGGGCCGGTGCCGGGCTCGGGCTCGGGCTCGGCGGGGGCCTCGGCCCGGGGTACGTCGACGGGCTCGGGCGCCGGGGTCTCGGCCGGGGCCGCCGCGGGAGCGGGGGCCTCCCGGGCCTCGGGTGCCTCAGAAACCTCGGCCGCCACCGGCTCCGGCTCGGTCGGAACCGCCTCGGGCTCGACGACGACCGGCGCGGCCGGGGTCAGCACGGACGGCTCGGGCTGCGCCGCCTCGGCCACCTCCTGCTGGGCGAACTCGACGGGAGCCGCCGACGCCTCGGGCTCGGGGGCCAGGTGCGGAGCGGTCGGTACGGTGGCCTCGACGGGCGCGGACGCCTCGACGGGCACGGACGCTTCCACGGGGGCGGCGGGAGCGGCCGTGCGGGCCGCCCCGTCCGGGTCCAGGGGCGTCTCGGCGACGGGCGGCGCGAAGGGCTGCTCGACCACGGTCTCGGCGGGAGCGTCCGCGGGGATCTCCTGAGCGACCGGTGTCTCGACCGCGGCCTCGACGACCACGGCCTGCGTGGCCGCGGCCTCCGCGAACGGCTCCGTCACGGGCTCCACCGGTGCCGCAGGCGCCACCGCCGGCTCGGCGGGCTCCTCCGGTGCCACCGCCGCGACCGGCTCCGGGACGACCGTTTCTGCTTCCGCGAGGACCACCGGCTCGGGCGCGGGTCCGGGGGCCTGGACGTCCGGCACCGGGGCGGCCACGGGCTCGGCCTGGTCCACCGTTTCGGGCAGGGCCACGGGCTCCGCCCGGACGACGGCCTCGGGCACGACGAACGGCTCGGGCACGACGAACGGCTCAGGCGCGACGAACGGCTCAGGCTGAACAGCCGGCTCGACCTGGACCACGGGCTCCGCCTGGGTCACCGGCTCCACCTGAACGACGGCCTCGGGCTGAACCTCCGGCTCCACCTCGGCCGCCGGCTCCACCTGAGCAACTGCCTCCGCCGGGGCGACGGGCTCCGCCTGGGCCCCCGGCTCGGGTGCCGGAGCACCCCACGGGGTCGCGCCCTGCGGCGGGATCTCCCCCAGCTGCGGGCCGGGCAGCCGGGCCGCGTCCTCCGCCGGGACGTCGGAGCACTCGGGCCCGATGGTCGGCGGCCCCGCGTGCCGCACGGGCGCCGGGCTGTGCGGTGCGCCGGCCGGACCCCGGTCCGCGAGCGAACGGACCACACCGCCACTCGGCGTCCCCCCGTAGGAGGGAGCCTCGGGGGACGCGGGACCGCGGTGCAGCGGGCGACGTGCCGGGGCGGCCTGGGCGGCCACCGGGACCTGGACGGGGGCCGGAGCCGGAATCCGGACGCCGCCGAGGTCGACGGACCCGGACTCGTACGTCGTGGCCGGGCCCTGCGCGGAGGGCTGCGGTTGCTGCTCGGGGGCCGACGGCGCGTCGCTCCAGGCGCCCTGGGGTGCGGGCATCAGCAGGAGGTCGTCGTCCTCGGGGGTCTGCTCGGAGGGTTCGAGGAAGGTGTAGGCGTCCGGGGCGGGGATGCCCGGCTGCTCCACCATGCCTGCGTTCTCCGGCAGTCCCTCGCCCGGGATCTGGCCGGTGTCAGTCATGCGTACCCCTCGCCCATCGTCAGTGCTCCTTCGGCCCTTCGCCCGGGACGCCCGAACCACGGCACGCCGGTGCTCGTCAACAAGAACGAGCGGGCTCGCCGCGCGGCACGAAACGCGCGCGGAGCTATACATTCTCGCGGTCGTTCGCCGCCGCGACAGACAGTTCTGCCACGGCTCGCTGTGGACTGCGCCACGTTGCGCGTCCCCCGGTTGCGGCTGTACCACATCGCGGACCAAAACGGTCCACTTTTCAGGACATTGACGAACGAACCGTCGAACGGCCAGGTGCGGTACAACAATCGGTCAGCCTACCTCGCGCTCGGCCGCGAAGGGCTCAGGGGGCGAGGTCGGAACGTACCCCGGAGAGCAGGAACACCACGGAGCGTTCGCGCTCCGTCCAGGCGGAGGTGTCCAGTTCGACCGACTGGAGCAGGGCGCACTCGACGGTGTAACCGTTCTCCGCGAGCGCCGCGCCCAGGGCCTCGGCCTCGTCCCGGTTCGAGGCGTGGGTGACGATGCGTTCCGGCCGCCGGTCGGCGACCGCCGTCACGACGCGGACGCCTCCGCCGCCGATCCGTACGACATCGGGTTCGGGCAGGCGCTCCAGTACGTGCGGCGCCGTGCCCCGGACCACCTGGACCGCCACCTGGAAGGTGCGGGCGGCGGCCGTCGTACGCGCGCAGGCGTCCGGATCGCTGTCCACGGCCAGCACGGCCGCGCCGAAGCGGGCCGCCTCCACCGCGAAGGCGCCGCTGCCGGGGCCGATGTCCCACACCAGGTCGCCGGTGCGCGGTCCGAGGCGGGCCAGTTGGGCGGCGCGCAGGCCGGGCGCCTCGCCCTCGCCGCCCTCCGCCCGGTCCGCCCCGTACGCCGCTGTGGGCAGGGCCCAGCCCCGTACGCCCCCGGGGAAGGCCGGGGTGCGGCCGGCGATCCAGGCGCCGGTGGCGGTGGTCTCGGGTCCGCCGCCGATGACGATGACGACGTTCGGGTCGCGCCAGGTGTGGTCGGCCGTCTTGTCGGAGGTGAGGACCGTGACCCGCTCGCGCGTGGTGCCCAGCTCCTCGCAGATCACGAAGGTGCGGTGGACTCCGTCGAGGAGCAGGGCCAGTTCGGCCGGGCCCGCGCCAGGGGAGGTGAGGACGGCGACCTTGTGGTGGGCGCGGCAGACGTTGACGGCGCGGCGCAGGGTACGCGGGTGGGCGACGACGACCTGGGCGTCGTCCCAGGGCATCCCGGCGCGGGCGAAGGCGGCGGCCACCGAGGAGACGGCGGGGACGACCTCCACCTCCAGGCCGTGCTCGGGTGCGCGCAGGGCGCGTACGACGCCGAAGAAGCCGGGGTCGCCGTCGGCGAGGACCACGGGGCTGCCGCGGTGGCCGGCGATCCTGCGGGCGGCCAGGTCGACACTGCCGAGGCGGATGCGTTCGGCGCTCCCCGGGATCTCGGGCAGCGCGAGGTGGTGGGCGGCACCGGCGACGAGCGTGGCGGCCGAGAGCGCGGCCGTGGCCGCTCTGGTCAGTGGCGAGCCGTCCCAGCCGATCACCGTGACCCGGTCGGCCATCGTCGTCAGTCTCCTGGGGGTCTCGCAGGCGGGGGCGCTCCGCGGGATGGCGGGGCGGGGGCGGAGCAGGGTGAGCGTATCCGGTCCGTCCGGCGGCCCGGCCGGGGGCTTCCCGAAGTAGGGGGGAGGGTGTCAGCTCCAGTCGTTGTAGGTGCCGTAGCCGCCCGCGTCGGCCAGCTGTTCCGCGACGCCTTCCAGGTCCTCGGGGAGGAGTCCCCAGACGATGAGGTCGGTCCTGATGTCGGTCCAGCCGCCGTCCGTGCCGTTGTCGGTCCGGGTCCGGGCTATCCGGGCGTTGCGCAGGACGCCTTCGCTGATGCAGCCCACTTTCTGGGCGACCTGCTGGGAGGAGGTGTTGTCCGCGGGGGTACGCAGCTCGATGCGCTCGAACTTCTGGTCGCGGAAGAGCCATTCGGCGACGGCGAGCACGGACTCGGTGGCGTAACCCTCGCCGCGCGCCCAGGGTGCGGTGATGTAGCCGACCTCGGTGGACAGGGTGCGCCAGTCGGTGTTGAGGAGCCGGACGGAGCCGACGAGGCGCTGGGTGAGGAATTCGGTGACGGCGAAGACGATGCCGTGGCCCGTGGTGCGTTCGGCGGGTGCGATCCTGCGGACCCACCGTTCGGCGTCGACCTGGGTGTAGGGGTGCGGTCCGTCGACCCAGGCGGTGACGAGCTCGTCGTTCATCATCTCGATGTGCGCCGGGACGTCCGCCATGTCGAAGGGGCGCAGCACCAACCTGTCCGTGCTGATGGAGATGGACGGGAAGGTGTGAGTCATGCGCAGCTCCATGCCGAAGACCGTGTAAGCACACAGCATGCAGCATGGGGCCGGGGTTGCGCATGGCCGGGTCCGGCACGGCGGAGCCCCGCACACCGCGCTGCGGGTGTACGGGGCTCGTCCGGCAAGTGCCGTGCGGGGGTCAGGACTTGGCGGGCTCGCCGAAGGCGGGGATGATCGAGCCCTGATAGGTGTCCTCGATGTACTTCTTGACCTCGTCGGAGTTGAGGAGCTTCACGAGCTTCCGGACGCGGGCGTCCTTCTCGTTGCCTTCCTTGACGGCGAGGAAGTTGGCGTACGGGTTGTCGTCGGCGCTCTCCAGGACCAGGGAGTCCTTGCCCGGCTTCAGGTCGGCCTCGATGGCGTAGTTGCCGTTGATGACCGCGGCGTCGACGTCGTCCAGGGCGCGGGGCACGGTCGCGGCCTCCAGCTCCTTGAACTCCAGACCCTTCTTGTCCGTGATGTCGCTGAGCTTGGCGCTGGTGCCGACGCCGTCCTTGAGGGTGATCAGCCCGTTCTCGGCGAGGAGCTGGAGCGCGCGGCCCTCGTTGGTGGTGTCGTTGGGCACCGCGACGGTCTGGCCGGCCTTGATGTCCTTGAGGTCCTTGACCGTCTTGGAGTAGAGGCCGAGGGGCTCCAGGTGCACGTTGACGACCGGGACGATGTGGGTGTTGTTCTTCTTGTTGAAGTCGTCCAGATAGGGCTTGTGCTGGAAGAAGTTGGCGTCGACCTGACCGCTCTCGGTGGCGGTGTTCGGCAGGACGTAGTCCGTGAACTCCTTGACCTCCAGCTTGAGGCCCGCCTTGTCCGCCAGGTTCTTCTTCACGTAGTTCAGGATGTCGGCGTGCGGTGTCGGGGACGCGGCGACGACGAGGGCCTTGGAGGTGTCGGCACCGGCGCCGGTCCCGCTCTTGGCGGCCGGGTCGGAGTCCGTGCCGCAGGCGGTGAGGCCGAAGGCGAGGGCGGCGGTGGCGGCTGCGGCAGTGGTGATCTTGATGTTCTTGCGCACGAAGAGTGCCTCTTTCCGATGGTGATGGTGGTGCGCCCGGACAAGGAGTTCGGGCTCGTTGGGGAGAGTGGTCTCAGGTGGTGGTGCGGCCCCGGCGGGCCAGCAGGCGTACGGCTCCGTCGCCGATCAGCTGGATCACGGTCACGATGACGATCAGCAGCACGACCGTGATGAGCATGAACTGGTTGTCGAAGCGCTGGAATCCGTAGGTGACGGCCTTGGAGCCCAGTCCTTCGCCGCCGACCGCGCCGGCCATCGCGGAGTAGCCGATGAGCACGATGACGGTCGTGGTGACGCCGGAGACGATCGAGGGCAGCGCCTGCGGCAGCAGGACCTTGCGGACGATCGTGGGGATGGATCCGCCCATCGACTGGACGGCCTCGACGAGTCCGTGGTCGACCTCGCGGACGGCCGTCTCGACGAGCCGGGCGAAGAACGGGATGGCGCCGACGGCCAGCGGGACGATCATCGCGGACGGGCCGATGAAAGTGCCCACGACCCAGGTGGTGAAGGGGATCAGGGCGATCAGCAGGATGATGAACGGCAGGGAGCGGCCGATGTTCACGATCGCGCCGATGACCTTGTTCACCAGGACGTTCTGGAGCAGTCCGCCCTTGTCGGTGAGGACCAGCAGGATGCCGAGGGGCAGTCCGCCCGCGACGGTGACGACGGCGGACCAGAGCACCATGTACAGGGTGTCGATGGTTCCCTGGGTGAGCAGTGGCTGCATTTCGGACCAGGTCACTTCGCCACCTCCTTGCTGAGCGGGGCGGGAGACTGGGCGGGGATGCCGGTGGTGGTGGTGGCGGGTTCGCCGTCCACGACCTCGGCCTGCAGGCCCTGCTCGCGCAGGAAGCCGATCGGTACGACGTTCTCCTCGAAACGGCCGGGCAGCTCGATGCGCATCCGGCCGATCTGGTTGCCGCCGACGGTGTCCATCGCGGCGCCCAGGATCGAGATGTCGATGTTGTACGTGCGGGAGAGCTGTGAGATCACCGGGCGGGCGGCGGCCTCGCCGTGGAAGGTGACGTCGACGACCGTACGGTCGGGTCCGGAGGCCGTGCCGCCGACGGGGAACAGCTCGTGGGCCAGTTCGGAACCGGGGGTGGCCAGCAGGGTGCCGACCGTGCCGGACTCGACGACGCGGCCCTTCCTCATCAGCGCGGCCGAGTCGCAGATCGTCTTGACGACGTCCATCTCGTGCGTGATGAGCAGGACGGTGAGGCCGAGCTCCTGGTTGAGGTCGCGCAGCAGCTGGAGGATGGAGCGGGTGGTCTCGGGGTCGAGTGCGGAGGTCGCCTCGTCGGAGAGCAGCACCTTCGGGTCGCCGGCCAGGGCGCGGGCGATGCCGACGCGCTGCTTCTGGCCGCCGGAGAGCTGTCCGGGGTAGGCCTTGGCCTTGTCGGCGAGGCCGACCAGGTCGAGGAGTTCGAGTGCCTTGCGGGTGCGGGCCTGCCCGGAGACGCCGAGGATCTCCAGGGGCAGTTCGACGTTTCCCTGGACGGTGCGCGAGGCCAGCAGGTTGAAGTGCTGGAAGACCATGCCGATGCGGCTGCGCGCCTCGCGGAGTTCCCTGCCGGCGCGCCTGCCCCGGCCCGCGAGGGCGGTGAGGTCCTGGCCGGCGACGGTCACGGTGCCCGCGGTGGGGCGTTCGAGCAGGTTGACGCAGCGGATGAGGGAGGACTTGCCGGCACCGCTCTGTCCGATGACGCCGTAGACCTCGCCCTCACGGACGTGCAGGTCGACGCCGTCCAGGGCGGTGACCTCACGGCCGCGTGACTGGTAGACCTTCGTGAGGCCCGAAGTGGTGATCACAGGGGGTTTC
Source organism: Streptomyces sp. NPDC058637 (assembly GCF_042717325.1). Classification (NCBI taxonomy): domain Bacteria; kingdom Bacillati; phylum Actinomycetota; class Actinomycetes; order Kitasatosporales; family Streptomycetaceae; genus Streptomyces; species Streptomyces sp. NPDC058637. The sequence continues at coordinate 23,212 of NZ_JBHXRD010000033.1, forward strand.
CGTCACTGTCGAGTGCGCGGGGCGGTGTCCGCCGGGCACGGGGCATTCGTCTGAAGTGGCTGGTTCTCAGCTGTATCAGCGGGTTCAGTGGTCTCGGTGGCCGACGGGTGTGGAGTCATGGCACGGTCGGCACAGGGATCGGCACATGCCCGGGCAGGCTCGATCCGCTGGGTGCGGACGGCGCGGGCTCGGTCTCGCTTCGGGGCGCGAGGCTCGGGCGGGGACCCTCAGAAGGCGCGCATTCGACACATACAACGAGCACCGGGCGTGGTGATCGCCTCGGTCGCAGGGCTGCGGTAGCTCGTCGTGGTCATGGGCCCAAGTAAAACAGACGTAACGTTCCTGCGATCCGGACTGTCCGTATAGCGGACAGTCGTGGATGAGGGTGCCGCGCGCCTCACCAGCCTGCGGAAAAACCCTTCCACACCGCTGTGACCTGCGACGACATGAGCGTGATCGCCTCACCGGCCAGGCGGGCGGCAGGCCATCGCTGTGCGGTCGCTGTGGCCAAGGCCACGATTACCGCACAGCCCCCGCACCTGCCCCGGCGCCCGTCGCCGCAGGCGTCCCCGCCGGGCCCGCACGCGGCGCGTCCCCGGGTCCGTAATACCCTCACTGCATGCTTGACGCCCTGACGGTCGCGGTCGCCGTGACCGCGCTCGCCCTCGCCGCCTGGTGCGGACTCGCCGCCTACCGGGACCAGCCCACCAAGGACTGGCACTTCATCGGCATGGCGGTCGTCTCCGTCCTGGCGCTGGCCCAGCTGGTGGTGGGGATCGTGCAGCTGGCCCGGGGCGAGCGGCCGGAACAGGGCATGACGGTCTTCATCGCCTATCTGGTCGGAGCCTTCACGGCCGTACCGGCGGCGGGGTTCCTGTCGCTGTCGGAGCGGACCCGCTGGGGTTCGGTGACGGTGGCGGCGGGCGCGGTCGTGCTGGCCGTGCTCGAAGTGCGGCTCTACGACATCTGGGGAAGCTGACCGTGACCGACACCGACCGCACCGGGGCGCCCGCCGCTCGGCACAAGCAGCAGTTCGAGCTGGGCTCCGGGCCCGGACGGGTGCTGGTCTGGTTCTACGGGGTGTTCACCGTGGCCGCCGCCTCCCGCTCGATCGTCGAGATGATCATGGACTTCGGGAAGGCGCCGCTGGCGTACGTGCTCTCCGCCGCCGCCGCCCTCGTATACGGCTTCATCACGTACTCGCTGGTGCGGGGCGGGGAGAGGGCGCGCAGGGCGGCACTGGTGTGCTGTGCCGCCGAGCTCGCGGGCGTACTGGTCGTCGGGGCCTGGACGATGGCGGAGCCGTCCGCCTTCCCCGATGCCACGGTGTGGTCGGACTTCGGCATGGGTTACCTGTTCATCCCGGTGATCCTGCCGGTCACCGGGATGATCTGGCTGCGCCGCGCGCGGAGCGTGTGACCCTACGGGCGTCCGTCAGGCACTGGTGACGTAGGCCGGTGCCTCGGCGTCCTTCTCCAGCAGGATCAGACGGACGCCGTCCTCGCCGGTGGCGTCGCCGACCCGGGCGTAGCCCGCCTTCCGGTAGAGGCGCAGATTGCCCTCGCTGCGCTCCCCGGTGTGCAGCCGGAAGCGGGTGGCCGAACGCCCGTCCGTCAGACCCGATTCGGCGGCGCGCAGGAGACGGGTGCCGAGGCCGTGCCCGCGGAGGCGGGGATGGACGCAGAGCTTGCCGATCCGGCCGGTGCCGTCCGTGTCGGTGAAGCCGCGCACCGAGCCGACGACTTCCTCTCCGAGCCGCGCCACGAACACCAGGTCCATGGCGACTTCACCGCGAACCGATTCGAGGGTCTGGATCAGTGGGTCGATCCGGTAGTTGCCGTACAGCTCCGCCTCGCTCTGGAAACAGAGGTACTGGAGCCTGAAGATCTGCTCGACGTCCTGTGCCGTCGCCGCAGATATGGTCACACTCGTGCCCATGTGCGCACGCCTCCCGCTCACCTGGTCCACCGGTTGTCTACCGCTCCTTTCCCCGCGGTTCAGGAGCTACAACCTCCGCCGCGAGCATTCTGCGCAGACATCCAAGGCATCGGGAACGCATCGGTCCCAAACTGCCCTGTGACATACCCAACTCCCCTGCGATTTCCCGGTACGTCGGATCATGGGGAGCCAGCATCGCCGCCAGCAGCCGGGGACATCTCCCGGGCAGCCGGCCCACCGCGGCGCGCAGCGCCCGGCGTTCGTCGGCGCCCACGGCGATCCGCTCGGGGCAGCCGGTGACGTCGTCCACGGGTCCGTCGGCGGCGTACGCGTACTCGCGCCGGGCCCTGCGGCGGGCGTGGCGGGCCTCGGCCCGGACGGCGGTGCGGACCCAGCGGGCGGGGTCCGCGGGTGGCCCCTGGCCGGCCGGGCGCTCCAGCAGCCGCAGCCACACGCCCTGTTCCAGGTCGGCGGCGTCGATCCCGGCCGCGGGGGCCTCGGCCGTCGCCTCCGCGCGTACCAGCGGGCCCAGGGCGCGGACGGTGGCTCGCCGGGCGGCGTCCGAGGCACGGCGAGCGGGATCGGGAAGCGTCATGCCCCGTCAACGTCCCCCGCTCCCGGCCGGTTGCCCCGCGCGGGGAGCTCCACCCGACCGGGGCATCCCGGCCGGGTGGCTGACGACGGTGGGTCAGTCCTTCGCGAAGTCCGCCGCCGCGAGCAGGGCGGTGTCCGGGTTGTCGGAGAAGATCCCGTCGATGCCCGCGTCGAAGTACGCGCGCAGGGCGCCGAACACGTCGCCGTAGGCGTTCGGGTCGGTGCCGCGCCGGAAGTCGGCGGGCAGGAAGGTGTTCTCGTTGCGCATCGTGTAGGGGTGCACGACGAGGCCCCGCGCGTGCGCGTCCGCGACCAGGGTGGTGGGCGTCGTCAGCCGGCCCGCGCCGTCCTTGGGAATGACCAGGTCGAGGGTGGGGCCGAGGCCCTGCGCGAAGGAGGCCATCCACTTCAGCCCGGCGGGCTTGACCAGGTCGGCGACGGTGCGCGGGTCGCCGGACTCCACGAAGTCCCACGGCCGGGACGCGGGCCCGGACAGCAGGACGACCCGCGGGGTGGCGACGAGCTTCGACAGCCGCAGCACGGAGCCCGGCTCGAAGGACTGCAGGATCAGCGGGGAGTTCGCGCGGTGGCGGTTGTGGCGGCGCAGCAGCCGGGCGAGCGGCTCCTCCAGGCCGAGGCCCAGGCCCCGGAAGTAGGTGGGGTGCTTGGTCTCGACGTAGAGCCAGACGGGCCTGCCGCGCCGGCGGCCCTCCTGGTCGGCCCAGCGCAGGACCTCCTCGAAGGTGGGGATCTCCCAGCGGCCGTCGTAGAGGGTGTTCTCCTGGCGGTTGCCCGGGATGCGCTCCTTCGCGCGGAGCGTCTTCAGCTCGGCGAGGGTGAAGTCCTCGGTGAACCAGCCGGTGAGGGAGACGCCGTCGACCTTCTTGGTGGTCCTGCGGCCCGCGAACTCGGGGTGCTCGGCGACGTCCGTGGTGCCGGTGATGTCGTTCTCGTGGCGGCAGACCAGATGTCCGTCCTTGGTCGGCACCAGGTCCTGTTCGACGATGTGCGCGCCCATGTCCAGGGCCAGCTGGTAGGCGCCGAGGGTGTGCTCGGGCCGGTAGCCGCTGGCGCCGCGGTGGCCGATGACGGTCGGCACGGGCAGGTCCCGGTAGGAGCCGTGGCCGCTGCCGCCGCGGTTCCGCTCGGCCGCGTTCGCCGTCCCGGTCAGTCCGAGGGCCGCCGTGCCGAGCACGGCCGCGCCCAGGAGGGTCCGGCGGCCGGGGCTCGTCTGCGCACGCTCTGTCATGAATGCTCCTCGCATGTGATGTCTGGCACGTGTCGAGCTGTGGTCTTCCGTCCGGACCGGGCAGGATCGGGGAGCGGTCCGGTGTCGTGGACCGCCGAACGGTGCGGCTCGGCGGAGCCGTGCCGGCCGGCGGCGGCACGGCGGGGTGTGGCAACAGGCCCGGTGGGAGGCCCCGGGGCGTGATCGTAGGCAGCTACGCCATCGGAGGGGCGGCTCGTGGACGAACATGGCGGAAACACACGTCAACACTGCGTATCCGCTTGGTGAACCCGATGTGCGATCGGGCCGGACCCGCGAGTATCGTCCTCACCTGCACAGACCCTTACCGAGAACCCGACCCGGCCGGCCCGGCCACTACACCGGAGGATGCGTTGTCCCGACTCACCGTCATCAAGGCAGTGCTCGGACCGATCCTGCGCCTGTTGTTCCGCCCCCAGGTGGAAGGCGCCAAGAACATCCCGGGAACCGGGCCGGTGATTCTCGCGGGCAACCACCTGACCTTCATCGACTCGATGATCATGCCGATCTGCTGCGACCGGCCGGTGTTCTACATCGGCAAGGACGAGTACGTGACCGGCAAGGGCCTCAAGGGCCGGCTGATGGCCTGGTTCTTCACGGGCTGCGGGATGATCCCGGTGGACCGGGACGGGGGCCGTGGCGGCGTCGCGGCGCTCATGACGGGCCGTCGGGTGCTGGAGGGGGGCAACGCCTTCGCCATCTACCCCGAGGGCACCCGCTCCCCCGACGGCCGCCTCTACCGGGGCCGTACGGGCATCGCGCGGCTGACGCTGATGACGGGTGCGCCGGTGGTGCCGTTCGCGATGATCGGCACGGACAAGCTGCAGCCGGGCGGCGCCGGTCTGCCCCGTCCGGGCAAGGTCACGGTCCGCTTCGGTGAGCCGATGGAGTTCTCCCGCTACGAGGGCATGGACCGCGACCGCTACGTCCTGCGGGCGGTGACGGACTCGGTGATGGCCGAGGTGATGCGGCTGTCCGGCCAGGAGTACGTGGACATGTACGCGACGAAGGCCAAGGCCGCCTGATCATCGGGCCGAACCCGGCGTGAAAGGGCCCGTACCCCCGGATGGCGGGGGTACGGGCCCTTTCGTCCGCCCGCCGTACGGGTGGACCGTGCGCCCTGTCCGGACGGACGGGACGCGGGTGGACCGTGCGTCCCCGTCCGTCCGGATGGGGAGCGGGTGGACCACGCTCCCCATCCGGACGGAGGGGCTAGTGCTTCACGCCGTCCTCCAGCTTCTGGCCGCGCAGCAGGAACCACGCGGCGACGGCGGTCGCGAGCAGCACCGCGGCGCCGATGCCCGCGGCGACCCTCAGTCCGTTGACGAACGCCTCCTGCGCCGCCCAGACCAGTGCGTCCGCCTGCTGGGCCGGGAGCCCCTCGGCCACTTCGACGGCGCCGCCGAGTGATTCGTGGGCCGCGGCGGCGGTGGCCGGCGGTACGCCGTCCGGGGTGGCGAAGCCCTGGTAGACGCCGGTGACGATGGAGCCGAGCAGCGCGATGCCGAGGGCCGCGCCGAGCTCGTACGCCGTCTCGGAGACCGCGGACGCGGAGCCCGCGTGCTGCTTGGGGACGCTGGAGAGGATCACGTCGGCGGTGACGGTGAAGGAGAAGCCCGCGCCGACGCCCACGACCAGGAGCAGGGCGCCGATCAGCGGGTAGCCGGTCTCCTTGTGGATGACCGTGACCGTGGCCAGCGCCAGGCCGATCGCCCCGAGCCCGCCGGTCACCACGGAGCGTACGGAGAAGCGGCGGGCGGCGACGCCCGCCATCAGGCCGGCGGTCACCGCTCCGATCGCCGCGGGCAGCTCGGCGAGCCCGGCCTCCAGCGGTCCCCGCCCCTGGACCAGCTGCAGGAACTGGGACAGGAAGAAGACCAGGCCGGACAGGCCGAGGATGGTCAGCAGATCGGCGAGCACCGCTCCCGAGAAGCCCCGGTGGTGGAAGAGCCGCATGTCCAGCAGAGGTGCGGGGAGCCGGAACTGCCGCCGTACGAACCAGACGAGCGCGAGGACGCCGCCGACGGCCGAGAGGGCGACGGGCCAGCTGGCCCCGTGCGCGGCCAGGTCCTTGATGGCGTACACGACGCCGATCATGCCGATGAGGGAGAGACCCACGCTGGGCAGGTCCCAGGGGCCGGGGGCGGGGTCCTTGGACTCGGGGATCATCTTGATGCCGACGACCACGAGCACCGCCATGACGGGCAGGTTGATCAGGAAGACGGAGCCCCACCAGAAGTGCTCCAGGAGGACTCCGCCGACGACGGGACCGACCGCGGCACCGGCGGAGGCCATGGCGCCCCAGATGCCGATGGCGAGGCTGCGCTCGCGCGGGTCGTGGAAGAGGTTGCGGATCAGCGCGAGCGTGGACGGCATGAGGGTGGCGCCCGCGACACCCAGCAGGGCCCGGGCCACGATCATCATCTCGGGCGTGGTCGCGTAGGCGTTGAGGACCGAGACGCCACCGAACGCGGCGGCGCCGCAGAGCAGCAGCTTCTTACGGCCGATGCGGTCCCCGAGGCTGCCCATGGAGACCAGGAGCCCGGCGATGACGAAGGAGTAGACGTCACCGATCCAGAGCAGCTGGGTGCCGGTCGGTTCGAGGTCCTCGCTGAGGAAGGGGGTCGCCAGGCCGAGGACGGTGGCGTCGACGGCCACCAGCAGCACGGCCAGGACGAGGACGGCGAGAGCGATCCACCGGCCCGGGTGGTACAGGTCGTCGGAGGTATCGGCCTGCTCGTAGGTACTGCTCATTTCTCCACGCTCCGGCGTGCTCCGCCGAGCAGCAACTCGACGATCATGTACTGGAAGTCCTGTCCGGCGACCCGCCCGACCTGCACGGCCCACGCCCCGGTGCCGATCAGCCCGTACAGGGCCTCGGTCAGCCAGGCCGGGGTGAGGTCGATCCGGAACTCGCCGCGTTCCTGTCCGCGCCGGAAGAAGGCGGAGACCCGCGCGTCGAGCCGGTTCCAGCCGTCGTTCACCTGGTCGCCCTCGAAGAGCTGGTTCTCGGTGACGAGGAAGGACAGCAGCCCGGCACCCGGTTCGACGGCGGCGACCAGCCGCCGCAGGCCTTCCTCGGCGGTTCCCTCGTCGAGTACGGCGGCGTCCAGCGCGGCCTCGAATTCGCGGATGCCGAGGTCCTCCAGCGCCCTGACCAGGGCGTCGCGCCCGGCGAAGTGGCGGTGCAGGGTGGCGCGGCCGATGCCCGCCGCCTTGGCGACCTCGTCCATGGTCGCCGTGGATCTGTGGGTCAGCAGGGCCGCGGCGCTGCGCAGCACCTGCTCACGGTCGAGAGTCATGAGACGACAATATCCCATGTGAGACACAAGTGTCTCACTGACCTCTTTCCTCTCACCAGAGGCGCCCCGAGCGGGGGCGGGGCGGGCACCATGAGGCGATGAAGCCGCTGCTGCTGATCGACATCGACGGTCCGCTGAACCCGTACCAGGCGCTCTCCCGCCGCGAGCCGCCGCAGGGCTACCGGCGGCACCGCATGCGGCCGACGGGGTGGACGGCGGGCCCCGCCCTCCCGGTCCTGCTCGACCCGGGGCACGGCGAGGAGCTGCTGGCCCTCGCCGGCCGGTACGAACTCGTCTGGGCGACCACCTGGAAGGACGAGGCCAACGAGTGGATCGGCCCGCGTCTGGGGCTGCCGCCCCTGCCTTACATCGACTGGCCGGCGATGCACGCCGTCACCGGGGACGGGACGTACTGGAAGACGCGGTACGTCGTCGAGTACGCGGCCGGGCGGCCGTTCGCCTGGGTCGACGACGAGATCACGGACCTCGACACGGGCTGGGTGGCGGGGCACCACCCGGGGCGGGCGCTGCTGCGTCCGGTCGACCCCCGGGTGGGCCTGGCGCGGGCCGACTTCGACGCGCTCGCCGCCTGGGCGTGACCCGGCTCAGCTCCAGGGCAGTGCCGAGCGGTGCCGCCAGTACGCCTCCGGCTCCTCCACCAGGGCGTCCAGCCGGTCGAGGCGGTCGCTGTCCAGGTCGAGGAGCGGGGCGTGCAGGTTGCCGGCGAGCTGGGTGACGGTGGCCGCCCCGGACAGGACGACGCCGGCCCACGGCCGGTGGAGCGCGAAGGCCAGGGCGACGGCGTCCGCGCCCAGTTCCGCCTCGGCGGCGATCTCCCGCACGACGGCGGGGGCTTCGGACCCGGCCAGCCTGCCGTTGGCCATGGCTTCCTTGACGATGACGGTGAGCCCGGCCTCGTGCGCCTCGGCCAGTGCCGGGCCCGCGGAGGTCTCCAGGGCGTTGTAGGTGGCCTGGACCGTGCGGAAGAGGGGTTCGCCGTCCACCGTCACGGCCAGGGCCGCCAGGATGGCCTCGGCCTGCGCGGGACCGCTGGTGGAGATCCCGACGGTGGTGCCCTCGGCGGCCAGGGCGGCCAGGCGGGCGTGCAGGTCCTTGTCGCTCAGCGCCGGGCTGTCGGCGGTCACCGAGTGGATCTGGTAGAGGTCGAGCCGGTCGCCGAGCAGTCCGGCGCTCTCGCCGCGCTGCCGTTCGAACGCGGCGAGGCCGTGGTCCTTCACCTCGTGCGCCTCGGCCTCCACCCGCCAGTCGGCGGTGTAGGTGTAGCCCCACTTGCTGCCGACGACCACGTCCGTCGCGTCGGGTCGGGCGGTCAGCCAGTCGGCGAGGAACTCCTCGGAACGGCCGTAGGAGCGGGCCGCGTCGAAGTAGCGGACGCCCTGCGCGTAGGCCGCGTCCAGGAGTTCATGGGTGCGGGTGCGCAGGGCGTCCACGCTGCGGTCCGCCGGGAGGTCCCGGTCGCGGTGCAGGTTGATGTAGCCGGGCCTGCCTACGGCGGCCAGGCCCAGCCCGATGTGCGCGGTCGGGGTGGTCGCTCGGTTCAGGCGGGCGAAGGGCATCGCGGGCTCCTCTGGGTCGGTTCCGAACGCCTTCCCGTCAACGTAGCCCGCGATGCCTGGGAATCAGCGGCGCGCGGTCGCCCAGGCGTGCTGCGTCACCAGGTCGGCCTTCACCTCGGCGAGCTGCACGGCGACGGCCGACGGGGCCGTGCCGCCGCGGCCGTCCCGGGAGGCCAGGGCGCCGGGCACGTTCAGCACCGTGCGCACCTCGGGGGTGAGGTGCTCGGAGATCTTGGCGAACTGCTCGTCCGTCAGTTCGTCGAGCTCGATGCCCTGCTGCTCGCAGACCTTGACGCACTCGCCCGCGACCTCGTGCGCGACCCGGAACGGGACGCCCTGCTTGACCAGCCACTCGGCGATGTCCGTGGCGAGCGAGAAGCCGGCCGGCGCCAGTTCCTCCATGCGCTCCCGGTGGACGGTGAGCGTGGCCATCATGCCGGTGAAGGCGGGGAGCAGGACCTCCAGCTGGTCGCAGGAGTCGAAGACGGGCTCCTTGTCCTCCTGCAGGTCGCGGTTGTACGCGAGCGGGAGGGCCTTGAGCGTCGCCATCAGGCCGGTGAGGTTGCCGATGAGGCGGCCCGACTTGCCGCGGGCCAGCTCGGCGATGTCCGGGTTCTTCTTCTGCGGCATGATCGACGACCCGGTGGAGAAGGCGTCGTGCAGGGTGACGAAGGAGAACTCCTTCGTGTTCCAGATGATGACCTCCTCCGCGATCCGGGAGAGGTTGATGCCGATCATCGCGGTGATGAACGCGAACTCGGCGACGAAGTCCCGGGACGCGGTGCCGTCGATGGAGTTGGCGACGGAGCCGTGCTCGAAGCCGAGGTCGGCCGCGACGGCCTCCGGGTCGAGCCCGAGGGACGACCCGGCCAGCGCACCGGAGCCGTACGGGGACACGGCGGTCCGCTCGTCCCACTGGCGCAGCCGCTCGGCGTCCCGGATCAGGGGCTGCACGTGGGCCAGGATGTGGTGGGCGAACAGGACGGGCTGGGCGTGCTGGAGGTGTGTGCGGCCCGGCATGGCCACGTCCGGGTGCGCCTCGGCGAGCCCGACGAGAGCGTCCTGGAGCTCGGCGATCAGCCCGCCGATGATCCGGGCGCGGTCGCGCAGGTACATCCGGAAGAGCGTGGCGACCTGGTCGTTGCGGGACCGGCCGGCCCGCAGCTTGCCGCCGAGGTCCGGGCCGAGGCGCTCCAGGAGACCGCGCTCCAGCGCGGTGTGGACGTCCTCGTCCGCGATGGTCCCGGTGAACGAACCGTCGGCGACGGCCGCTTCGAGCGCGTCGAGTCCGGCGATCATGCGGGTCAGCTCGTCCTCGGTGAGCAGGCCCGCCTTGTGGAGGACACGCGCGTGGGCGCGGGAGCCGGCGATGTCGTACGGGGCGAGCCGCCAGTCGAAGTGGACGGAGGCGGACAGCCTGGCCAGCGCCTCGGCGGGGCCGTCGGCGAAACGGCCGCCCCAGAGGCGTACGTCGCTGTTGCCGGTGCCGTTGCTCACTGCGTGCTCCTCGGGAGTGCAAGGGTGGGTGTGCGACCGCCTCCCCGCGCGCACGGAGGGGGAGGCGGCGGTGACGCCGTGGATCGGGCGAGGCCGTGCCGGGCCGCGATCCTCGAGGACGAGGTATAACTATGCGGCCCTCTGTATGGTTTGTCAAAGGTGCTGGTGGGAGGGGTGCGGGATCCCTAGGCTGGACCCATGCGGAACCTCGTCCCCCTGTCCCCCACGCTGTACCTCCCGCCGCAGGACCGGCTCCTGCTCGGTAAACCCCTGGCCGCCGCCCTGGACACGGCCGACCCGGAGGCCTGGGTGGACCTCGACCGGCGGATACGTGCGGAGACCGCGCGGCGGAGCGGGGTCCGGCCGCTGGTGTCCCTGCTCCGGGAAGGTCATACGGGCGGACGCGGATCGGTCGACTGGTCGGCCGCGCCCCGCTGGGACGAGGAGGCGAAGGACGTCACCTGGTCACGGTTCCCGCCTGGCGAGGCGGAGACCGCGATCGCCCTCTGCCACGACCGCCGGCAGGTGCGCGAGGCCGCGCTGGCGTTCACCCCCGGACGGCCCGCCCTCCTGCCCCTGCTGCTGACACGCTGCGCCGACCGTGACGCACCCGTACGGGAGCGCGCCCGCCGGATGACGCGCGCGGCCCTGCGGGAGCCGGGGGCATCGCCCTCGGAACTGGTGCCCCTGGCCCTGCGCCTGTCCCTGTTCCCGCACGGCGGCTGGGCCCTGGACCGGATCCTGACCGCCGCGGGACCCCTGCCGGGGCTGCCCGGCCTGCTTCGCGCGGGCCATGCGCCGGAGGTCCGGATCTCCGGGGCGGGAATGGCCCTGGAACGGGAGCTGCTCACGCCCGCAGGATTGACGGAGCTCACGCTCACCGCCCCGGACCGGGCCGTCCGCCACCGGTGCACCGGTGAACTGCTGGCCAAGGTCACCGCGGGCGATCCCGAGCGGTTCCTGGACCCCCTGCTCGCCGCTTCCTCGGCTGTGACGCGGTCCTCAGCGGTGATGGCCCTGCACCGGGCGGGCCGCGGACCGGAGGCCGCGTCCCGCCTGACCGACCGGTCGGCCCGGGTGCGTTCCGCCGCCCGCCTGGTCCTGCGCCTGGAGGGCCGGGACTCGCGGGAGCTCTACCACCGGATGTGCTCGGACCCCGCCGCCCCCGGCCTGCCGCCAGGGGCCCTGTTCGGCCTGGCCGAGTCCGGAGCGCCCGACGCGGAGGCCCTGCTCCGGCCGTTGACGGCCCATCCGGAGGGCCGGGTACGGGCCGCGGCGCTCGCCGCCCTGCGCATGCTGGACGCGGTCTCCCCCGACGAGCTGATGGCCGCCATGGACGACCCGCATCCGCCGGTGGTCCGCACCGCCCGCAAGGCACTGGTCCCGTACGTCCTGCTCGTTCCGGAGGAGTGGCTGGCCGCTCTGGTGGCCCCGGACCGACCCCGGCACGTGCGGCGCTCCGCCCTCCGCCTGCTCTGCGCCCACAGTCTCGCCCTGCGCAAACGCGTACTGGCCCCGCTGGAGGACGACGAGGACCCCGAGGTCGCCCACGAGGCGCAGCGCGCCCGCTACGAGCCCCTGCCACCCGCCGGTCCCGGTGGATGAGACGCCGGTCCCGGTGGATGAAACCCGCTACCGGCGACGGCTTCCGTCGACGGAGACTTCGCCCATGGGAAAAACGCATGAGCGTATCGACGGACGGCTGCGCACCTTCATCGAGGAGCAGCACATCTTCTTCACCGCCACCTCGCCCCTGGACTCCGACGGCACGGTCAATCTCTCGCCCAAGGGCGTCAACGGTTCCTTCGCCGTCGTCGACGAACGGACGGTGGCCTACCTGGACTTCGCCGGGAGCAACGCGGAGACCATCGCCCATCTCCGTGAGAACGGCCGCATCACCCTGATGTGGTGCGCCTTCCAGGGACCGCCGAACATCGTGCGGGTGCACGGCCGCGGTGAGCCGGTCTTCCGCGACGACCCCCGGTTCCCCGGTCTCCTCGGCCACTTCCCCACGGTCGACCCGACCGCGCACGGGCTGCGCGCCATCATCGTGGTGAGCGCGGAACTGATCCGGGACACCTGCGGATACGGGGTGCCCTTCATGGCGTACGACGAGGACCGGACCCTGCACGCCGACCGTTTCCGGCGTGAGGACGACGCGAGCCTGAGCGCGTACTTCGGGAAGAAGGACTACATCGCCACCAGCATCGACGGGCTGCCGGGTCTCCCCCTGCCGCTGCCCGGCCTGCCCGCGCCCGCGTCCGCGGGCTAGGCGCCGTGCCGTACGGCCCGGCGTGCGGCGCTGGGCCGTACGGAGCAGGTGCGGTGGGGCGGGCGCGGCAAGGGCAGTACGGTCCGGAGCATGCGTGGATCTTCGCCGGCCCTGTCGGTTCTGCTCGTTCTGGTGTCGCTCGGGGCGCGCCCCGCGGAGCCGCCGCCCCTTCCGGAACGGCTGGCCGACACGGGCGGCGGCAGCCAGCTGATCACCGCCGAGGCCCCGGCCGCGGACTCCACCACGGGCACGGTCACCTGGTGGGACCGGCGGCGGGGCGGGTGGGTGGCGGCGGGTTCGGCGCCGGCCCGCTTCGGCGCGAACGGCCTGGCCGAGGGCGCCACCCGTACCCAGGGCACGAACACCACGCCCACCGGCCTCTACGACCTGCCGTACGCCTTCGGCACCAAGGCTGCCCCGGCCGGGACCCGCTATCCGTACCGGCGGGTCAACGACCGCTCGTGGTGGTGCCAGGACAACGCGTCCCGTGCGTACAACCGCTGGGTGGAGCCGCTGCCGGCCCACTGCCGGGCGGGCGAGGCAGAGCACCTGGTCGCCTACCGCACGCAGTACGCCCGCGCGCTCGTGATCGGCTTCAACTACGACCGGCCGGTGCGGGGCCGGGGCGCCGGGATCTTCCTGCACGTCGACGGCGAGGGGGCGACTTCGGGCTGCGTCTCCGTGCCGGCGGCCGTCATGGACCGGATCCTGGCCTGGGCGGACCCGGCCCGGCGGCCGCACATCGCGGTCGGGACCGGGTCCGGCCCGACCGCGATCACGCGTTACTGACGGACGGCCCGTCAGCGGTCGTTCTGGGCGAGCCGCAGCAGGTGGTCGGCGAGCGCCTGGCCGCCGTTGGGGTCCCGGCTGATCAGCATCAGCGTGTCGTCCCCCGCGATCGTGCCCAGGATCGCCCGGAGTTCGGCCTGGTCGATGGCCGAGGCGAGGAACTGCGCGGCGCCCGGCGGCGTACGCAGCACCACCAGGTTCGCCGAGGCCTCCGCGGAGATGAGGAGCTCGGCGGAGAGCCTGCGCATCCGCTCCTCCTTCGCGGACCCGCCGAGCGGCGCCTGCGGGGTGCGGAAGCCGCCCTCGCTGGGCACCGCGTAGATCAGTTCGCCGCCGGTGTTGCGGATCTTCACCGCGCCGAGCTCGTCCAGGTCGCGGGAGAGCGTCGCCTGGGTGACGCTCAGCCCGTCGTCGGCGAGGAGCTTGGCCAACTGGCTCTGTGAGCGCACCGGCTGACGGTTCAGGATGTCCACGATCCTGCGGTGGCGTGCCGTGCGGGTCTGTGGCACCGACGGCCCGCCGTGCTCGGATTCCTGCGCCTCGGTCATCGTCGTCGCCTCAATCTCCGGATCGTCACTCTGCGGATCGTCCGTCCCCGTGGGCCGCGTCGAGAGCTCCCGGCAGGATCCGCAGGAACGCGTCGACCTCGGCGTCGCCGATGATCAACGGCGGCATGAGCCGTACGACATCGGGGGCGGGCGCGTTCACCAGGAGTCCGGCTTCCTGCGCCGCCTGCTGCACCTTCGCCGCGTGGGGCCCGGTGAGCACGATACCCAGCAGCAGGCCGGAGCCGCGGACGTGGGAGACCAGCGGGTGCCCCAGGCCCTCGACGCCGCCCCTGATCTTCTCCCCGAGCCGCTTCACCTCGTCCAGGGCGCCGTCGGCGGCGAGGGTGTCCAGGACGGCGAGGCCGGCGGCGCAGGCGACGGGGTTGCCGCCGAACGTCGTGCCGTGCTGACCGGGCTTCAGCAGGTCGGCCGCCGCGCCGAACGCCACGGTGGCGCCGATCGGCAGTCCGCCGCCGAGGCCCTTGGCAAGTGTGACGAGGTCGGGCTCGATGCCTTGGTGGGCCTGGTGCTCGAACCAGTGGCCGCAGCGGCCGATCCCGGTCTGCACCTCGTCCAGGACCAGCAGGGTGCCGGTGGCCCGGGTGATCTCCCGGGCGGCCTCCAGATAGCCCTTGGGCGGGACGACGACACCGCTCTCGCCCTGTACGGGCTCGATGATCAGCAGTGCGGTGTCGGTGGTCACCGCGGCCCGGAGCGCCTCGACGTCTCCGTACGGCACGTGGGTGACGTCACCGGGCAGCGGGAGGAAGCCCTCGCGCTTCTTCGGCTGGCCGGTGAGGGCGAGGGCGCCCATGGTCCGGCCGTGGAAGCCCCCGTCGGTGGCGACCATGTGGCCGCGGCCGGTGAGCCGGCCGATCTTGAAGGCTGCCTCGTTGGCCTCGGCACCGGAGTTGGAGAAGTAGACGCGGCCCGTGCGGCCGAATAGCTGGAGCAGCCGCTCGGCGAGCTCGACGGGCGGTTCGGCGACGAAGAGGTTGGAGACGTGGCCGAGCGAGCCGATCTGGCGGGAGACGGCCTCGACGACGGCCGGGTGGGCGTGACCGAGGGCGTTGACCGCGATCCCGCCGACGAAGTCGAGGTATTCGATGCCGTCGGCGTCCCACACCCGCGCTCCGGCACCGCGCACCAGGGGCAGCTGCGGCGTGCCGTAGTTGTCCATGAGTGCGCCCCGCCAGCGCTGTGTGAACTCCTGGTTGCTCATGACTCCCCTTGTGCGGTCCGTGCGTCGGGCACGACCATCGTGCCGATTCCCTCGTCGGTGAAGATCTCCAGCAGGATCGAGTGCTGGACCCGGCCGTCGATGACGCGGGCCGTCTCGACCCCGTTGCGCACGGCGTGCAGACAGCCCTGCATCTTGGGGACCATGCCGCTGGACAGGTCGGGCAGCAGCTTCTCCAGCTCGGTGGCGGTGAGGCGGCTGATCACGTCGTCGCTGTTCGGCCAGTCCTCGTACAGGCCCTCGACGTCGGTGAGGACCATCAGCGTCTCGGCGCCCAGCGCCGCGGCGAGTGCGGCGGCGGCGGTGTCGGCGTTGACGTTGTAGGCGTGGTTGTCCTCGGCCGACCGGGCGATGGAGGAGATGACCGGGATCCGGCCGTCGTCCAGCAGTGCCTGGATGGCCCCGGTGTCGATGGCGGTGATCTCGCCGACCCGGCCGATGTCGACGGCCTCGCCGTCGATCACCGGGCGGTGCTGGGTGGCAGTGATCGTGTGGGCGTCCTCGCCCGTCATGCCGACGGCCAGCGGCCCGTGCTGGTTGAGCAGGCCGACGAGCTCCCGCTGGACCTGTCCGGCGAGCACCATGCGGACGACGTCCATCGCCTCGGGCGTGGTGACGCGGAGACCGGCCTTGAACTCACTGACCAGGCCCTGTTTGTCGAGCTGTGCGCTGATCTGCGGGCCGCCGCCGTGCACGACGACGGGCTTGAGACCGGCCTGCCGCAGGAAGACGACGTCCTGGGCGAAGGCGGCCTTCAGTTCCTCGTCGATCATGGCGTTGCCGCCGAACTTGATGACGACGGTCTTGCCGTTGTGACGGGTCAGCCAGGGCAGCGCCTCGATGAGGATCTGCGCCTTGGGCAGCGCGGTGTGCTTCCTCGCGGCATTCATGAGCTGTACGCGCTGTTCTCGTGGACGTACTCGGCGGTGAGGTCGTTGGCCCAGATGACGGCCGTTTCGTCGCCCTCGGCGAGGTCCGCGGTGATCCGGACCTCGCGGTAGCGCATGTCGACGAGCTCGCGGTCCTCGCCGACGCTGCCGTTCCTGCACACCCAGACGTCGTTGATGGCGACGTTGAGCCGGTCCGGGTCGAAGGCGGCCTTGGTGGTGCCGATCGCGGAGAGGACCCGGCCCCAGTTGGGGTCCTCGCCGTGGATGGCGCACTTGAGGAGGTTGTTGCGGGCGATGCTGCGGCCCACCTCGACGGCGTCGTCCTCGGTGGCCGCGCCCACGACCTCGATGCGGATGTCCTTGGATGAGCCCTCGGCGTCACCGATCAGCTGCCGGGCGAGGTCCGCGCAGACGGTCCGTACGGCTTCGGCGAACTCCTCCTGCGGCGGGGTGATCCCGGCGGCACCCGAGGCGAGCAGCAGCACGGTGTCGTTGGTCGACATGCAGCCGTCGGAGTCGACCCGGTCGAAGGTGGTGCGGGTGGCGTCGCGCAGCGCGCTGTCGAGCGCGGGGGCGTCGACGTCGGCGTCGGTGGTGAGGACGACCAGCATGGTGGCGAGGCCGGGGGCGAGCATGCCCGCGCCCTTGGCCATGCCGCCGACGGTCCATCCCTCGCCGCCCCCGACGGCCGTCTTGTGCACGGTGTCGGTGGTCTTGATGGCGATGGCCGCGCGCTCGCCGCCGTGCTCGCTGAGTGCGGCGGCGGCCTTCTCGATGCCGGGCAGCAGCTTGTCCATGGGGAGGGGCAGGCCGATGAGTCCGGTCGACGCGACCGCGATCTCGCCCGCGCTGTGGCCGGTGAGGACCTCGGCGGCCTTCTCGGCGGTGGCGTGGGTGTCCTGGAAGCCCTGGGGGCCGGTACAGGCGTTGGCGCCACCGGAGTTGAGGACGACGGCGGTCACCTCACCGCCCTTGAGGACCTGTTCCGACCACAGGACGGGTGCGGCCCTGACGCGGTTGGAGGTGAAGACGCCCGCGGCGGCGCGGCGGGGCCCGTTGTTGACCACGAGGGCCAGGTCCGGTCCGCCGCTCTCCTTGATCCCGGCGGCGATACCCGCCGCCGTGAATCCCTTGGCTGCCGTGACGCTCACTGCATCTCCTCGTTGGTCTCTCCGCCCGCCCGGCACGGCGGCGCGGTGTTCTTCGTCCCCTGCGGCCCGGCGGCCGCGTGGGTGTCCCTCACGGTGCGGTCCCGATGGTGGAGAGGCCCGTGTCCTCGGGGAGCCCGAGGGCGATGTTCATGCTCTGCAGGGCGCCGGAGGCGGTGCCCTTGGCGAGGTTGTCGATGGCGCTGATCACGATGATCCGGCCGGCCGCCGTGTCGTGGGCGACCTGGATCTGGACGGCGTTGGATCCGTACACGGCCGCCGTCGCGGGCCACTGGCCCTCGGGCAGCAGGTCGACGAACGGCTCGTCGGCGAAGGCCTTCTCGTAGACGGCGCGGAGCGACTCGGCGTCCACGCCCGGTTTCGCCTTCGCGCTGCACGTGGCGAGGATGCCGCGGGGCATGGGCGCGAGGGTCGGTGTGAAGGACACGGTGACGGGTTCACCGGCGACGGCGCCGAGGTTCTGGATCATCTCGGGCGTGTGCCGGTGGCCACCGCCGACGCCGTACGGGGTCATGTTGCCCATGACCTCGGAGCCGAGCAGGTGCGGCTTGACCGCCTTGCCCGCGCCGGAGGTGCCGGACGCGGCGACGACGACGGCCTCGGGCTCGGCGAGCCCTGCCTCGTAGGCCGGGAAGAGCGCGAGGGAGACGGCCGTCGGGTAGCAGCCGGGGACGGCGATGCGCTTGGTGCCCGCCAGTGCGGCGCGGGCCCCGGGCAGCTCCGGAAGGCCGTAGGGCCAGGTGCCGGCGTGCGGCGATCCGTAGAACTTCTCCCAGTCGGCGGCGTCCTTCAGGCGGAAGTCGGCGCCCATGTCGACGACGAGCACGTCGTCGCCGAGCTGCTCCGCGACGGCGGCGGACTGGCCGTGGGGCAGGGCCAGGAAGACGACGTCGTGCCCGGCGAGGGCGTCCGCCGTGGTCGGCAGGAGCACCCGGTCCGCGAGCGGCCTCAGGTGCGGTTGGAGCGCGCCGAGCTTCTGCCCCGCGTTGGAGTGGCCGGTGAGGGCACCGATCTCGACCCCGGGGTGGGTGAGGAGCAGGCGGAGCAGTTCCCCGCCGGCATACCCGCTCGCCCCTGCCACTGCCGCACGTACCACCATCGATATCCTCCTAGTCGATGGCATGACTATACGCAGCGGTGCAGTTTTATGCAAAGATTTTCGCTGTACGGGCAATGGGCCCGCCCCGTGATCCTGGCACAGGGCGGGCCGGGCGCCGGCACGGCCCGGCGTGCACTGTGCCGCCGCAGCGGGCGGGACCGGATGCGGCCCACGGTGCGTCAGAAGGGGTAGTGGGCGTGGCCGTGGGCCTGGACGGCGATCCAGCGGGTGTCCGTGAAGGCGTCCATGCCCGCCTGGCCGCCGAAGCGGCCGTATCCGGAGTCCTTGACCCCGCCGAAGGGTGCCTGCGGCTCGTCCGCGACGGTCTGGTCGTTGACGCGGACGATGCCGGTACGCAGGCGGCGGGCCACCGCGATACCGGCGGCGACGTCTTCGGTGATCACACCGGCGGTCAGACCGTAGGGGGTGTCGTTGGCCAGGGCCACGGCCTCGTCCGCGCCGTCGACGACATGGACGACGGTGGCGGGGCCGAAGATCTCCCCGTGGTGGATGTCCATGTCCTCGGTGACGCCGGCGAGGACGACCGGCGCCAGCAGCGCCCCGGCCTCCCCCTCGACCCGGCCGGTGCCGGCGAGGAGCCGGGCGCCCTTGGCGGTGGCGTCCTGGATCAGGGTGGCGACGCGCCGGGCGGCGTGGGCACTGATGACCGGGCCGACGGCGTTCGCAGGGTCGGACGGATCGCCGTACGGGAGGGCGTCGATCTTCTGGGCGAACTTGCCGTGGAACTCCTCGGCGATGTCCCGGTGGACGATGACACGGTCGGCCGACATGCAGATCTGGCCCGAGTTCATGAAGGAGCCGAAGGCCGCGGCGTTCACCGCGTAGTCCACGTCGGCATCCGCGAGCACCAACAGTGCGTTCTTGCCGCCGAGTTCGAGTACGGCGGGCTTGAGGTTCTCGGCGGCCAGGACGCCGATGCGGCGGCCGACCGCGGTGGAGCCGGTGAAGTTGACCATCCGGACGCGGGGGTCGCCGATGAGCGTGGCGACGATGTCGGGGGCGTCGGCGGGGTCGTTGGTGACGACATCGAGCACACCGTCCGGCAGGCCCGCCTCGTGCAGGATGTCGGCGAGGAAGAGTCCGCAGGCCACCGGGGCGTCCTCGCTGGGCTTGAGGACGACGGCGTTGCCCATCGCCAGCGGCATGGCCACGGCGCGGATGCCGAGAATCAGCGGGGCGTTCCAGGGCGCGATCGCGGCGACGACGCCGACCGGGACCCGGACCTGCATCGAGTACGCGCCGGGGGTGTCGGTCGCGAGGATCTGCCCGGTGGGCTGGGTGACCGCCGCGGCGGCGTCGCGCAGGATCCCGGCGGCGAGCGCGGCGTTGAACCCCGCCCAGGGGGCCGCCCCGCCGACCTCGCCGGCCATCAGGGTCACGGCCTCGGCCGTACGGGATTCGAGCAGGTCGGCGGCGCGCAGGAAGATCGCGCGGCGCCGGGTGGGGGCCAGCGCCGCCCAGTCGGCGAAGGCCGCCTCGGAGGCGTCGACCGCGCGGGTGACGTCCTGCGGGGTGCCGGCGGCGACGTACGCGTACGGGGTTCCGGTCCAGGGGTCGGTGTCGGGGGTGGTGCGGCCGGAGGAGGCCGGGACCTCCTGGCCGTTGATGATCAGTCCACGGGTGAGAGTCATGGGGGAACTCCTGACGGGGATGTCTGAAATGTTACGCGGAGACCGGTTCGGTACGCCTGCCGGGCATGCTCCGCCATTTCCGCGCCGCCTCACCCGGGCGTGCCCTGCCCCGGCTCCGGGCGGTGTCCGGGCGATGAAGGCCTTTCGCCGGGAGACCCGGCGGGGGCCCGGCGTGCCGTTCCCGCCGCCCATGACCTGAGCGTGTCCAAGGACGAGTCGGGCGGGGAATTCCCTGCGGCCACCGGCGCACGGGCCGCCGGTGCCGACCGCCTTCCGCCTTCCGTACGCCTCGCGGCGGGCTGACGACCAGCGGCGCCGCCACGGCGACCGGGCTGTCCCGGGCCACGGCTCGGCGTTCCCTTCTGTCGCTCCACCAGCTCGGGTACGCGGACTCGGCGGGAAGCACGTACAACCCGCTGCCCCCGGGTCATGGACCTCGGCTACGCGCGGCTGTCGTCGCTCACCCTCACCGACATCGCCCGTCCGCACCTCACCGGACCGGTCATCCGGCTGTGCGAGTCGGCCTCGGTGGCCGTCCTCGACGGCGACGGGATCCATGACGTTGCCCGGGCCGCCGCCTCCCGCATCACACGGATCGGCCTCTCGGCCGGCACCCCGGCCGCCCACCCACCCGGCTTCCACGGGACGGTGCTGCCGGCCGGACTCCCCCGACCGAACGGGCCGCCCGCATCGCCCGGATCACCTCACGGCCGCTCGCCCACGACGGATCTCGCCGCCACTCCGTCGGCACCGCGGTCCGGGACGGTTACGCCCTCGTCGGCCAGGGGCTGGAGGAGGGGCTGCGCTCCGTCGCCCTGTCCCTGCGGGACCGGGCGGGGCGCGTGGTGGCCACCCTCGACATCGCGCCGCACTCGGGGCGCTGGACGCCGCAGGAGATCCGCGACCGGGTCCTGCGTACGCTGCGCGACACCGCCGCCCGCATCGAGGTGGACCTCGCGGTGGCCTCCGGACGGGCGCCGCTCACCGTGCGGCGGGCAGGCGGCGGCGCGGATCCGAGCCCGGTGCCATGAGCTCCTCGACGCCGCGTACGCCGTACGCGGGCGAAGGCCGGGGGGGAGCACCGGGGCACCGTCCTCGCACAGGATGGCCGGACCGGTGTCGCGTTCCGGCGCGTCCCCCGCCCGTGCGGCCGGGACGAGGAGTCCGTCGGCCTGGAGCGGGTCAGGAACGGGCGTCGTCGGACTGCTCGGCGCGGGCGGCGTTCTTCTCCTTGAGGCGCACCGTCTCCTTGCGGACCTCGGCCTGGGTGGCGCGCTCCTTCTGCAGCCACTCGGGGCTGTCCTTCTTGAGCTCGTCGATCTGCGCGGTGGTCAGGGGCTCGGTGACTCCGCCGCGGGCGAGGCCTGCGATGGAGATGCCCAGCTTGGCCGCGACGACCGGCCGGGGGTGCGGGCCGTTGCTCCGCAGCTCCTGCAGCCACGCGGGCGGGTCGGCCTGCAGCGCGTTCAGCTCGCCGCGCGAGACGACGCCCTCCTGGAACTCGGCGGGGGTGGCTTCGAGGTACACACCCAGTTTCTTCGCCGCGGTGGCGGGCTTCATGGTCTGGGTGGTCTGGTGCGACGTCATGGTGTCAAGGGTAACGAGCATGTGCGCCCCCTACGACCACGCCCGGTAACCTGGCGGGGTGACAGGCTCGGAAACACCCTCTTCGTTCCGGCTCGCCTACGTCCCGGGCGTGACCCCGACCAAGTGGGTGCGGATCTGGAACGAACGGCTGCCCGGAATCCCGCTGACCCTCGTGGGCGTGCCCGCCGCCGGGGCGGCCGCCCTGCTGCGCGGCGGCGACGCCGACGCGGGCTTCGTACGCCTCCCGGTCGACCGTACGGATCTCAGCGCCATCCCCCTCTACACCGAGACGACGGTCGTCGTGGTCCCCAAGGACCACCTCGTGGCGGCCGTCGACGAGGTGACGGCCGCGGATCTCGCCGACGAGATCGTGCTGCACCCCCTCGACGACACCCTGGAGTGGGAGCGCCCGCCGGGCCTGCCCGCACTGGAGCGCCCCGCGACGACGGAGGACGCCGTGGAGCTGGTGGCGGCGGGCGTGGGGCTCCTCGTCGTCCCCCAGTCGCTGGCCCGGCTTTACCACCGCAAGGACCTCACCTACCGGCCGCTCGCGGACGTCCCCGAGTCGCGCATCGCGCTGGCGTGGCCGCAGGAGAGGACCACCGAACTGGTGGAGGAGTTCATCGGGATCGTGCGCGGGCGGACCGTCAACAGCACCCGCGGGCGGCCCCCGACACCCCCGCAGCCGAAGGCCGAACGCTCGGCCCGTAAGGGGGGCGGCGCACCACGCAAGCCCGCGGGCGGCAAGACGGTCGGCGGCAAGGCGGTCGGCGGCAAGAACCCGCGCGGCGCGACCGGCGGCGGCAAGCGCGGCAAGCCCCGCCGCCGCCCGTAGCGGGAGCGCCGGGCGGCACACCCCCTACGCGTAGTACTCCAGAGCTACGTGACAGGTGCACTCCACAGCGGGACGCCGACCACCCGGGGCGCTCCATAACTTCGGTACCGGATTCACCAGGAACACCCGGTACGGAAGGACCTCCTCATGGCGTCCCGCCCACGCGGCAACCGCTTGCGTCGCGCCCTGCTCACCGCGCTCGTCACCGCGTCCGTGGCCCTGCCGGTGTCGGGGGCGGCCCGCCCCGCCGCCGTTCCGGCTCCCGCCCCGGCCGTCCTCGGCCCGCTGGGAGCCGCGACCCCCGCGGCGCTCCGGGAGCGGTACACGGCGGGCCGCGACGGCATCCGGGCGGCCGAGCGCATGGCACTGCGGCACGGCGACCGGCAGCGCGCCGCCTCGCTGCGGGCCATGGCCGCGCCCGGGCGGCACTTCCTCGCCTTCGACGGGCGTGACGGGGGCCGTACCGCCGAGGTCTTCGGGGATCTGTCCCGGGCCCGCCGGATAGCGGTACTGGTGCCGGGCGCGGGCGTGGACCTCGACCACTACGGGCGCCTGCGGCGCGGTGCCGAGGCGCTCCTCGGGGAGCTGGGCGGCGGGTCGGCGGTCGTCGCCTGGCTCGGCTACCGGACACCGGCCACGGTGAGCCCGGCGGCGCTGACTGCGGGGCGGGCCGACGAGGCGGCGCCGCGACTGACCTTCTTCGTAAGGGAGTTGGGGGCGTCGCGGCCCGCCGCGAGGGTCTCCGTCCTCTGCCACTCCTACGGTTCCGTCGTCTGCGCCGAGGCCGCGTCCGGGCTCGACGTCGCGGAGCTCGTGCTGTACGGCAGCCCCGGCACCGGGGCCGACAGTGCCGCGGCCCTCCGCACCGGGGCCACCGTCCGGGCCGGCCGGGGCGCCGAAGACTGGATCGCCGGCGTCCCGCATCTGGAGCTGGAACTGCCCTTCGCCACCGTCGGGTTCGGGACCGATCCGGTCGCGCCGGAGTTCGGCGCCGAGGTCTTCGACGCGGGAGACGGCGGGCACAGCGACTACCTGGAGCCGGGCTCCGTCCCGCTGCGCAGCATCGCGGCGATCGTGGCGGGAGAGGCGGGGCGTCATGCGTGACCTCGTGCGCCGTATCGAGTCCGCGACTCCCCCGGACCGCGATCGCGCGGTCGACGCCCTGCGTGCCCTGGCCATCCTGGGGGTGGTGTTCGGCCACTGGCTGGTGACCGCGCTGGTCGCCGACAGCGGCACGGTGCACGGGGCGAGTCCGCTCGGGCACATGCCGGAGTTCACCCCGGTGTCCTGGGTGTTCCAGACGCTCGCGGTCTTCTTCCTGGTGGGCGGGCAGGTGGGCGCGAGGGGTTACGCCGCCGCCCGTGCGAGGGGCGAGTCGTACGGCCGGTGGCTGCGGGCCCGGATGGTGCGGCTGTTCCGGCCGGTCGCCGTGGTCCTGGCCGTGTGGGCCGCGGCGGCGGGCGTGATGCTGCTCTCCGGGGTGGACCCGGGGACGGTGCGCGCGCTGGGCAAGCTGGTGTGGTCGCCGATGTGGTTCCTGCTGGTCTTCGCGGCGCTGACGGCGGCGACGCCGCTGGTGGCCCGGCTGCATCCGCTGTGGCCGCTCGCGGTGGTCCTGCACGTGGACCTGTTACGGCTGGGGCTGGACGGCCCGGCCTCACTCGGCCGGATCAACGTGGTGGCGGGCTGGCTGGTGCCGTACTGCCTGGGGGCCGGCTGGGCGCGGGGCAGGCTGAGCAGCCGCCGGACCGGCTGGGTGTTGCTGCTCGGGGGCGCGGGCGCGGCCGTGGGGCTCGTGCTGTTCGCCGGCTATCCCGCCTCCATGGTCGGGGTGCCGGGCGGTGAGCTCTCCAACCTCGACCCGCCGACGCTCGCCGCCGTCGCCTTCGGGCTCGCCCAGTGCGGCGGTGCCCTGCTGCTGTCGGGTCCGCTGCGCCGGGTGCTGGCGCGGCCCGGGGTGTGGGCGGTGACGGCGCTGGTGAATCTGTCGGCGATGACGATATTCCTGTGGCACCAGACGGCGATGATCGTGGTCACCTCGACCGCGCTCTTCCTGACGGGCCCGCTCCCCGGGCTGCACGACGTGCCCGACGGTCCGGGCTGGGTCCTCGCCCGGCTGGCCTGGTTGCCGGTGTTCGCCCTGGTCCTGCTGGTGTGCCGGGCCGCGTTCGGTGCGTACGAGACGCGGGGCGGCGGCCGTTCGACGGTCGTGCGGAAGGTCTCCCCCGCCCCGGTCCCGGAGTCGCGTCATGCATAGGCTGAGGAGCGTGACAGGGGCGGTGGTGGCCGGGCGACGGCTGGTGGAGTGGCTGCGCGGGCTGCCGCGCGGACTCCACGACGACCTGTGGGCGCTGCCCGTCGACCCGCTGCCGGCCGTGGGCCGGCCAGGAGCACCGGTCTGGCGGCCGGTGTTCGGGATGCTGCTGGCCCTCGGTGCGGGGGCCGTCGCCCTGTTCCACGTCTACGACCTGATACCGCACGGCGTGGGCATCCCCGCCCACGCCGTGCTGCTCGCCGTGGCCCAGTCCGCGGCGCTGATCGCCGGGATGTCCCGGCCGTTGTACGCCTGGTGGGTGTCGCTGGCCCTCATGCTCGTCAGCGTGCGGCTCGCGGAACCGGCACTGGCTCCCTACGAGATGTTCCCGACCGTGCCCGAGATCGCCCTGCAGGCGGGGGCGTTGTTCCTGCTGGCGCTCCGGGTCCGTCCGCGCCGGGCGGTCACCGCGCTCGTGGTCAGCCTTCTCGCGGTGGCGTTCTCCGTCTCGTTCACGACCCGGGCCCACGACCACGCCCTGGACCGCGCCGCCCTCGCCGCCGTCACCGCCGTGGTCATCGGCGCTGCGCTGCGGGCGCTGCGGGTCGCCCGCACGGAGCTGGTCGAGCAGTCGGAGCTCACGGCGGAGGAACGGGCCCGGCGCACCCTCCTGGAGGAACGCAACCGGATCGCCCGCGAGCTGCACGACGTGGTCGCCCACCACATGTCGGTGATCTCCATCCAGGCGCAGGTCGCCCCGCATCTGGTCGAGAATCCGTCGGACGAGCTCAGGGAGAATCTGGCGGGCATCCGGGAGAACGCCGTGGAGGCGCTCGCCGAGCTGCGCCGGGTCCTCGGTGTGCTGCGCTCCGAGGACGCCGTCGCGGACGGGGTGCGGCACGCCCCGCAGCCGACCCTCGACCGGCTGGACGAGCTGGCCGGCAAGGTCCGGGGCGCCGGGGTGGCCGTGACCACGAAGACGACGGGCACCCGGCGGCCGTTGCCGCCGGGGGTCGAGCTGTCGGCGTTCCGCATCGTGCAGGAGGCGCTCAGCAATGTGATGCGGCACGCTCCCGGGGCCCGTGCGCGGGTCGAGATCGGCTACCACTCGGCCGGCGTCACCGTCCGGGTCACCAACACCGCCCCGGACGACCCGCCCGCACGGTCCGCCGGTGTGGGGCACGGGCTGCTCGGGATGCGCGAGCGGACCGCCATGCTGGGCGGTGATCTCGTGCACGGACCGACGCCCGGCGGGGGCTACGAGGTCATGGCGACACTTCCCCTGGAGGGATCCGTATGACCATCCGTGTGCTGATCGCCGACGACCAGATGATGGTCCGCCAGGGCTTCACGGTGCTGCTGGACGCGGAGCCGGACATCGAGGTCGTCGGCCAGGCCGTCGACGGCGTGGACGCGGTGGAGAAGGTCGCCGAACTGGCCCCGGACGTCGTCCTGATGGACATCCGGATGCCCCGGCTGGGCGGGATCGACGCGACCCGCAGCATCACCGGGGCGCCCGGTTCCACCGTACGGGTCCTCGTCCTGACGACGTTCGATCTCGACGAGTACGTGTACGAGGCGCTGCGCGCGGGTGCCTCCGGATTCCTGCTGAAGGACGCCTCGGCCGCCGAACTCGCCCGGGCGGTACGGGTGGTGGCGGCGGGTGACGCGCTGCTGGCCCCGAACATCACCAAGCGGCTGATCGCCGAGTTCTCCCGGGTGAGCACCGCCCCGCGCGCCCCGAGCAGGGACCGGGTCGGCGCTCTCACGGAACGCGAGACGGAGGTGCTGTCCCTCATCGCGCAGGGGCTGTCCAACGCGGAGATCGCGGGGCGGCTGGTCGTGGCGGAGCAGACCGTGAAGACGCATGTGAGCCGGATCCTCGTCAAGCTGGGCCTGCGCGACCGGACCCAGGCCGCCGTGTTCGCGTACGAGTCGGGGCTGGTGCGCCCGGCCGGTTACTGAACGGGGAGGGCTCCGTACAAGGCGTCGACCAGTGCCATCTTGCGCGGGTCGTCGGCGATGTTCGGGCCCATGCGGTTCATGACGTAGCCGAGCGACACCCCGGCCTCGGGGTCGGCCAGGCCGCAGGAGCCGCCCGCCCCGTCGTGGCCCACCGCGCGCGGGTTGGGGCCGTACGAGCCGTTCGGGCCGCTCAGCCAGAGGCCGAGGCCCAGCTCGGTGTCGTGGGTGAAGCCGGCGCCGAGCACCAGGTCCCGGCAGCTGCCCTGCCCTTCGCGGATCCGTTCGGCGGCCTCCTCGGACAGGACGCGGTGGCCGTTCAGGCTGCCTCGTCCGGCGACGATGCCGTAGAGCGCGGCGACGGCGCGGGCGGTGCCGTGGCCGTTGGCCGCGGGGATCTCCGCGGCCCGCCACTCGGGGGTGTTGGCGGCGGCCGTGCCCGTGACGGGGTTGAGGATGGAGGCGATGGCCACCGGTTCCATCCGTGCGAAGAGGGCGGCCTGTTCGCGGGCGTCGGTCCTGGGCTGGACGAGCTCGGCGACCCGGCCGGCGTCCTTCTCCGGGAGGCCGACGGTGAAGTCGATGTCCAGGGGCCCGGTGATCTCCTGGCGCAGGAACTCCCCGGGCAGCAGGCCGGTGATGCGGCGGACGACCTCGCCGACGAGGAAGCCGTACGTGATCGCGTGGTATCCGGAGCGGGTGCCCGGCTCCCACCACGGCTCGGTCGTGGCGAGCCGTGCGGTGGTCAGCTCCCAGTCGTACAGCTCGGCCAGCGTGTGCGGATCGCGCAGACCGGCGAGGCCCGAACGGTGCGACAGCAGGTGGCGTACGCGTACGGACCCCTTGCCCGCGGCGGCGAACTCGGGCCAGTACAGGGCGACGGGAGCGTCCAGGTCGAGGAGGCCGCGGTCGGCGAGGAGGTGGGCGCAGAGCGCGGTCGGGCCCTTGGTCGTGGACCAGACGTTGACCACGGTGTCCCGCTCCCACGGGCGGGTCCGGTCCTTGTCGGCCCAGCCGCCCCAGAGGTCCACCACGGGGGAACCGTCGAGGAGGACGGTGACGGCCGCGCCCAGTTCGTCACGCTCCGCGAAATTCGCGGCGAACGCGTCGCGCACCGCCGCGAACCGGTCGTCGCAGCGGCCATGGATGTGCGGCACGGTTCTCGCTCCTCGTCTCGGGAGTACGCACCGTACCGACTGGTCGGACCGGCGGGAAGGTGCCGTACACGTGGTTCCTTCGACCCGGGCGCCGCGCGGTTCCCTCGATCACGCTCACCGGTCAGCGGAAAAGCGCTTCGAGGTTCAGGCTCCAGCGGCCCCGCAGGCCGGTGAGCGTGATGGTGGACAGCGGGTGGACGTCCACGTTCCAGTACGCCGACGGCGGGGCCTTCAGGGCGTAGACGAGGGCGGCGCGGACCACGGCGGGTTCGGCGACGGCGACGATGAAGCCGTCGCAGACGGGGCGGGTGTCGAGCCAGCCGCCTATCCGCGTGATGAAGGCGAGCAGCGGTTCGCCGCCGTGCGGGGCGGCGCGTGGGTCGGCGAGCCAGGTGTCGACGGAGGCCGGTTCGCGGGCGGCGACGTCGGCCAATGTCAGGCCGCGCCAGCGGCCCATGTCGCAGTCGCGCAGGGCGGGCTGCGCCATGGGTGCGAAGCCGAGGGCGTCAGCGGTGGCGCGGCTGCGGGGCGTGGGCGAGCAGTAGCGCAGTTCGGCCGCGGCGAGCGGCACCAGGGCGCGCGCGGCGAGCTGCACCTCGTGCCAACCCGTGTGGTCGAGCGGCCGGTCGTCGTCGAAGCGCTCGGCGAGCAGGGCGGAGCTGCGTGCTGCGGCGACCAGTGAGACGCGAACACTCATGGGCGCGATCGTGGAGCCGAACCGCCGCACCGGTCAAGGGGGCGGGCGGCGGTTCGGCTGCAAGCGCTTCCGGGTCAGCCGGTCTGGAGGATCATCCACTTCTCGGGGGTTCCGAGCGGCTCGAAGCCCACCTTCGCGTACACCCCGTGGGCGTCGTCCGTGGCCAGCAGGAACCTGCGCACGCCCGCCGGGGCGAGCAGGTCGCGGATCGTGGTGACGAGCCGGGTGCCGAGGCCGAGGCCACGGGCCGACCGGTCGACGTACACGTCGCAGAGCCAGGCGAAGGAGGCGTGGTCGGTCACCACCCGGGCGTAGGCGAGCTGTTCACCGGTCGCGCGGTCGTAGGCGCCGAAGTTGAGAGAGCCGGATATCGCCCGGTCCTGGTGCTCGCGGGTGCGGCCGAGGGCCCAGTAGGCGTCCGTGGAGAGCCAGTGGTGGATGCGGGCGTGATCCAGCCGGGACGGGTCGTCGGAGATCTCGTAACGCTGCTCGGAGGCGTCGGTATCGGTCATGGGCGCAGGTTATCGGCCCTGGTCGGCCGGCCGGAGTGCTCGTCGCAGGCGGCGCGCAGCCGGTGGACGCCCTCGGCGATCTCGGCGGGTCCTGCGACCGCGGCGAAGCTCAGCCGGAGGTGACCGGCGGGGGGTTCGGCACAGTGGTACGGGCGGCCGGGGGCGACGGCGACGCCTGCCCGCAGGGCGGCGGAGACCAGGGCGGGCTCGTCGGCTCCGGGTCCGGGGAGCCGGAGCCAGAGGCTGCCGCCGCCCGACGGCACGTGGGGCAGGGCGAGTTCGGGCAGCCGGCTGCGGACGGCGGCGGTGATCGTGGTGCGGCGGCTGCCGAGCTCGGCGGCCACGGCGCGCAGATGGCGCCCCCAGGCGGGCGAGCCGACGAGTTCGAGCGCGGCCTCCTGGAGCGGGCGCGGCACGAAGAAGCTGTCGACGACCTGGATGGCGCGCAGGCGTTCCAGGACGGGGCCGCGGGCGGCCAGCGCGCCGACCCGGAGGCTCGGCGAGGTGACCTTGGTGAGGGAGCAGACGTGGACGACGACGCCGTCCGGGTCGTGCGCCACCAGGGGCGCGGGCAGCGGTCCGGCGTCCGCGTGGGCGAGGCGGCGGGCGAAGTCGTCCTCGACGACGAAGGCGCCCGCCTCCCGGGCCGTCCGGACGACCTGCGCGCGCCGGTCCGGTGCGAGGACCGCGCCGGTCGGGTTCTGGAAGAGCGGCTGGCAGACGAACACCCGCGCCCCGGTGGTCCGGAAGGCGGCCGCGAGCAGGTCGGGGCGTACACCCTCGGTGTCCACCGGCACGGGGACCGGGCGCAGTCCGGTGGCGCGGGCCGCGGCGAGCATGCCCGGGTAGGTGGGGGATTCGACGAGTACGGGGGCGCCGGGCGGGGCGAGTGCCCGCAGCGCTGTGGCCAGGGCGCTCTGGCCGCCCGCGGTGATCAGGACGTCGTCGCCGGTGACCGTGCCGCCGATCTCGCGGGCGAACCAGTCGCGGAGTTCGCCCAGCCCGTCGGTGGGTGGCCTTCCCCACGCTCCGGGACGGCGGCCGGCCCGGGCCAGTGCGGCGGCCATGGCCCGCTCGGGCTGGAGCGAGGGATGGAGGTAGCCGCCGTTGAACTCGACGACTCCCGGCGGCGGTGCGGCGAGCGTGACCAGGACGCCGGAGGCGTCGACGGTGCGCGGCACGACCTCGGGCCCGCTGCCGCCGCTGAGGGAGACCTCCTGCCAGGACGTGTCGCCGGGTACCGGTACTCCCGTGCGGGGCTCGGCCCGGAAGGCTCCGGCGCCCGGCCGGGTGACGACCAGTCCTTCGGCGGCGAGCTGCGCGATGGCCCGGGAGACGGTCACGGGGCTCGCCCGGAAGCGTTCGACGAGGGCGCGACTGGACGGCAGCTTTCCACCTGGAGAGTAGCGGTTCAGCTCACCTCGAAGGGAACTGGCCAGCTCCGCGACACTGCTACGCTCATGCATGACAGCACAGGATAGCGCTATTCCTCCCGGATCGATAGCAGTCGACGGGCGTTCCGACCGTGGTGGCGTCCTGCTCGCCGGGCTCGGCGTCGTCGCCTTCTCACTGACCTTCCCGTCCACCGTCTGGGGACTGGAGAGCTTCGGCCCGTGGTCCCTGGTGGCGCTGCGCAGCCTGCTCGCCGCGCTGCTGGCGGGCTGTTTCCTCCTCGCGGGCCGGGTCCCGGTGCCGGACCGCCGCCACTGGGGCCCTCTCGCGGTCGTCGCGGGCGGGGTCGTGATCGGGTTCCCGCTGCTGACGACGCTCGCCCTGCGGACGTCCACGAGCTCGCACGCGGCCGTGGTGGTGGGGCTGCTGCCGCTGACGACGGCGCTCTTCGCGGCACTGCGTACCGGTTCCCGCCCGCCGCGCGCCTTCTGGGCCGCGGCACTGGCCGGGGCCGCGGTGGTGATCCTCTTCACGGTGCTGCAGAGCGGCGGCGCCCTGTCCGGCGGGGATCTGTATCTGTTCGGCGCGCTGCTGGTCTGCGCGGCTGGGTACACCGAGGGCGGCAGGCTGGCCTCGGTGATGCCGGGCTGGCAGGTGATCGGCTGGGCCCTGGTCCTCTGCCTGCCCCTCGCCGTGGCGGGTACGGCCCTGGCGCTGGCCTTCGAGCCGGTGCACCTCACCGCGCACGGGATCGTGGGACTGGTCTGGGTCGCGGCGGGGTCGACCTTCCTCGGCCTGTACGTCTGGTACCGCGGCATGGCGGAGATCGGGGTCGCGCGGGCCAGTCAGCTCCAGCTGGCACAGCCGCTGCTCACCCTGGTCTGGTCGTTCCTGGCGCTGGGCGAGCAGGTGTCCGCGGCCGCTCCGGCGGCGGCGGTGGCCGTGCTGGTGTGTATCGCCGTCACACAGCGCGCGGGCCGGGCGAAGCGGGCCGGCGGGAGCCGTGCGACAGGCCGCACAGGAGGCGGAATGGGCATCGAGTCATAGACTTGTCGACATGGACCGCCACCCGTGAGGAGGTCACTCCCGATGGAGGCACACGCGGGCGACCAGCTGCTGACACACGGCAGGACCGTGGGTCAGCACGACCGCGTCGCAGAGATCGTCGAAGTGCTCGGCGAGGGGGGCAACCCCCCGTACCGTCTGCGCTTCGAGGACGGGCACGAATCGATCATGGCCCCCGGCCCCGACAGCGTCGTCCGGCACACCGCCCCCGAGGACCGGAACCGGTAGCGCGCGCACCCGCGCCGGAGACCCGTGGGTCTCCGGCGCGGACGTGCGGTCAGCGCGGGGTACGGGCCCGCACCTGGTAGTGGTCGGCCACCACGCGGGCCATGGCCCCGATCCGGTCGGCCTTCACGTGCTTCGCGGAGAAGAAGACGTGACCGCCCACCTCCGGGTGACCGGCCGCGAGGCCGAGGTGGCGGGAGAGTTCGGCCGGGTCCTGCCAGGCGGCGGGCTGGGCCGGGTCGCCGGCCTTGTAGAGCGCCTCCCCGAGGTACAGGCCGACGCCCGTACCGCGGACGGTCTCGGCCCACCAGGGGACCAGCTTCGCGTAGTCGGCGGCGGCGAGGCCGATGTTCCAGTAGAGCTGTGGGCAGATGTAGTCGATCCAGCCCTCCTTCACCCACTTCCGGGTGTCGGCGTACAGGTCGTCGTACGTCTGCACACCGGCCCGGGTGTCCGAGCCGAGCGGATCGGTCGCGGCGTTGCGCCACACCCCGAAGGGGCTGATCCCGAACCGGACCCCCGGCTTGATCTCCTTGATCCGTTCGGCCGTCTCCCGCACCAGCCGGTCGGTGTTGTCGCGGCGCCAGGCGGCCCGGTCCGGGAAGTCGGCGCCGTACCGCGCGTACGCGTCGTCGTCGGCGAAGACCTGGCCGGCCACCGGGTAGGGGTAGAAGTAGTCGTCCCAGTGGACCGCGTCGATGTCGTAGCGGGTGACCGCGTCGAGCATCGCGTCCTGGACGAATTCCCTGACCTCCGGCAGCCCCGGGTTGTAGTAGAGCTTCCCGCCGTACGGCAGTACCCATTCCGGGTGGATTCTGGCCGGGTGGGTGGCGACGAGCCGCGAGGGGTCGGTGTGGTTCGCCACCCGGTACGGGTTGAACCAGGCGTGCAGCTCCAGACCGCGTGCGTGCGCCTCGCGCACCGCCGTCCCCAGCGGGTCCCAGCCGGGGTCCTTGCCCTGTACGCCGGTGAGGTACTGCGCCCAGGGCTCGTACGGGGAGGGCCACAGGGCGTCCGCGGTCGGCCGGACCTGGAGGATCACGGCGTTCAGCCGGAGTTCGACGGCCCGGTCCAGATGGTCCAGCAGCTCCGCCTGCTGGGCGGCCGCGGTCAGACCCGGCGCCGAGGGCCAGTCCACATTGGCGACCGTGGAGATCCAGACACCGCGCAGCTCGCCCTCCCCTGCCCTGCGGCGCCGCCCCGGGGCGTGTCGCCGGGGTGCCGCGACGGCATCGCCCGCCGTCATCAGGGCGGCCACCGTGGCGGCTGCGCTCAGCACGAACGACCTTCGACCGAATTGCCGCATTTCCTCAGACCTTTCGACTCTCTGCCCTTGTGTGCCACTCCGGCTGTGGTGCGTGACACGGATCATGCCCACCCCGGGACCGCACGACCCGCAGGTCACCGGGGCCGGATCGCGGAGTAACGTCGTGGGGTCGAGGCGGGCACCGGAATCAAACGGGACTGCCGCACGGAGATCAGCGAAAGGCACGAGGTGACGGACTCTATGGCCGACATTGCACGCGTCGGAGTGGTGGGCTGTGGCCAAATGGGCGCAGGCATCGCGGAGGTGTGCGCCCGCAGCGGCCTCGAGGTCAAGGTGGCCGAGACCACCGGCGAGGCGCTGGAGATAGGGCGCACCCGGCTCCACAACTCCCTCTCGAAGGCCGCCGAACGCGGCAAGATCACCGAGGAGGAGCGCGACGAGACACTCGGCCGCCTCAGCTTCACCACCGACCTCGGTGAGTTCGCCGACCGCGATCTCGTCATCGAGGCCGTCGTGGAGAACGAGCAGGTCAAGACCGAGATCTTCCAGGTGCTCGATCAGGTGGTGACCCGGCCGGACGCGATCCTCGCCTCGAACACCTCCTCCATCCCGCTGGTGAAGCTGGCCGTGGCGACCTCCCGGCCGGACCAGGTCATCGGCATCCACTTCTTCAACCCGGCCCCGGTACAGAAGCTCGTCGAGCTGATCCCCGCGCTGACGACGTCCGACGAGACGATAAAGCGTGCCGAGGCAGTGGTGCAGGACGTGCTCGGCAAGCATCCGATCCGCGCCCAGGACCGGTCCGGGTTCGTGGTCAACGCCCTCCTGATCCCGTACCTGCTGTCGGCGATCCGGATGTTCGAGTCGGGCATCGCGAGCCGCGAGGACATCGACAACGGCATGGAGATGGGCTGCGCCCACCCGATGGGCCCACTGAAGCTCGCCGACCTGATCGGCCTGGACACCGTGGCCTCGGTCGCCGACTCCATGTACGCGGAGTACAAGGAGCCCCTGTACGCCGCTCCCCCGCTGCTCCAGCGGATGGTCGACGCGGGCCGGCTCGGGCGGAAGACTGGGTCGGGCTTCTACCCGTACGGCTGACCGCCCGCCCGCGGGCCCGGCGCTCACGCCGCCGGGCCCGCCGGGGCACGTCACCCCTGGTCAGGACCGTGTGCGGCCCGAGGGGCCTCGTCTCCTACCGCGGACCCGACGCCACGCCGGAGCGCTACGGAGCGACGGCACGGATGAGCGGGCCCGAAGCCCCGAGCCTTTCGGCGCTGTCGCAGCCTTCCGTGCATGTACTGCGAAAACTCCCTCGGATGTCCCTCCGACAGAGCCGAGAGTCCCTGAAAAGTTTCTGGCGACTCGGACCCGGGACCTACGCATTCGTGTTGTCCGATCACGGTCCCGAAGCGTCCGTGAGCGTTCGCGGTCAGACCTCCCTGCCTGCTCAGCGCGCGTCCCAGACCCCGCTGACGAGCGGCCACCGCACCTCGTCGCCCTCGTCCGGGTCTGCGCCCGCTTCGAGAACGTCCTCCTCGTCGAACGAGACGAGAGCCGCGCAGCATGATCTACCTCAACTGAGCTACAGATCCTGACGGTTACTCTCTTCCTCGGATATCGGCACAAGCCGTCGCCACCGAATATGAGAGAGCCGTTTCACGGCACAAACCCCTGCGACTCGGGCAGATCCACAGGCATCCGTCGGGTGACCCGACTTCCTCGACGGCCCGGCCGAGTTCCTCGATCCGCGCGGTCAGCTGCGTGATCCACACCTCCGTCTTCCACAGCTCAACGGCTTCGTCGTCACGTTCGATCGCCCGCCGGGCCGGCTGCTGCCAAGACCAGCCATGACGCTTCAGCAGCCACCATGTCCCCTCCACCGTGTAGCTGACGTGGAACACCGCCCGATCAGCGTCTTCACCCGGGCCAGCGTCCACCGCTGGTCAGCCCGGCCATGGGCGAGGGGACCGCGCTCCAATTCTCGCTCCAGTTCGTGATGTGGTCTGCCGAAAGCCGCAGGCGCCCTGGCGATCCCTTCGACCGGTCACCATCGACTGGAGCGGACGGCGATGGTCGGCTGCCCCGCCTGTGCTCACACCTCTGCCCAAGGCCCAAGGGCTCGCCGTTCTCACAGGCAGCCGCACCGCTGCCTTCGATCGGTGCCTGGACGAGCTCCCACAGGATGGTCTCGTCGAGCTGTACCGCACATCAGTGGAACGGCCTCCTCGCGACATCCCCCTCCCCGACTCGCTCGTCGTCCGATTTCGCGAGGAGGGCGAACTCGCCGAGCTGGCAGCAGATCTGGGTGCCGTCCTCACTCCGCGCTTCGCCCACCAGGGCGCATCCCTGCTTCCAGGAATACCAGCAACACTCCGGGCCCGTGGAACTCGGCGCAGCCGAGCGTCACGCGACGGCCCACCCCGAACGACCCGGGACATCAAGGGCAAACCGTCGACCCCATCAACGCCCAACCACCGCTGACAAATCGAGCTCAACTGGCCGTAGACGTACCAGTCCCTTGAAGATCAGTACGGTCCGCACCGTTGTCACGCCTCAACAGGAGAGCAGAGAATCGTTCAGTCGACAATTTCACCCTTGATGCTTAAATCATTGAGGGAGCCATGGTCTTTTTGAGATGCACCTGGTCTGCAACGCGCCTAGCATGAGAGTTGTCGAGCGCGGCGCAGAATAAGGCACACTGATAACGCGAGGAACCTCGGAGGTGTCGTCATGTCTTCCACCAAGAACGCGAGTTTGGACGTGGATGAAGATGTGGCTGGATACGCCAGATCCTCCTGGTGGCAGCGTACCGTTGTCCGAATAGCGGAACTCCAGTGTCAACTCAACCGCATCAGGTCACTGGAGTCGGGGCTTGCGCCGGATGAAGAACAAATCGCGACCAAGGTTGAAACGCATCTCAATGCGGCGCGACAGGCGGCGAATCGAAAAAAGAACCCGTGGTCCACCATTTCCGGAGCGGATATCGACCGAGCATTCGCCAATATACACAGAGCGGAAGCGCATATCGTTCGCCTTACCCCTAAGGAAGAGCTAGCCGAGTTGGGGCCACTCGTGCTGGCAATTGCCAGACAGCACCTGGGTGACGACGATCCCCGTCGTGCCAAGCTGGAGGCGCGGCTCCGGGGTAACGATCATAGTCTCACCGAAGAAATGCGTGAGCTCGCTGTGACGACGCTGCTAGCCGCCCAGATGGCAGAAGAAAAGGAGCGGGCGAGGGCCAGGAGTTTCCGAAACATACTGCTGGCGTCCGTTGTGGCAACTGCGGTCATTGCTGGAGTTTTTATTCTTTGGGGCTTTTTGTCTCCATCCTCGATCGTGTCGAACATCTGCTTTACCCCAGATCCAGATACAAACGAAAAGGTTTGCCCAATTGGAGACTCTGAGACAGGCCAAGACATGTTGATCGTCATGGCCTTTGGTTCTGCTGCGGCGGCCTTCGCGGCGGCAGTGTCCCTAAAAAAGATTCAGGGGACGTCTACCCCGTATGCGGTTCCCTTGATGCTCGTGCTCCTCCGGATACCAGTGGGGGCCTTGGCTGCCCTAATGGGTCTCGCTCTGATCCATGGTGGATTCATTCCTGGTCTTTCGAATCTTGATAGCGGTCCGCAGATTATTGCTTGGGCGATCCTGTTTGGCATACTGCAAGAAAGCGTCACACGCCTCGTCGATCGCCAGGGTAAGGACGTCCTGGATAATGTGCGCGGAGCCGAACGCGGATTCAGGAAGAGCTCAAGCAGAAAATCTGAGCGCGAGATATGAGCCTAGAGGACATGGCCTGCAGCGCGCCACGGACGGCGTCGAACTCCGAGGCTGCCGGGCACAGGACTACCGAGGCGTACAGCAGATGATGGGGTCGGATTGGGGAAACCCGCTGGTGGTTCGACACCGGATGAGGCGCGCCAGATGAGACCTGGCTGTCGGCAGTTGGACTGGACACATTCTCCTTCAATTGGTCGCGCCTGGACAGGTCGAACTCAACGAGATAATAGCTCCGAGAATCGGCAGGCTGAAGGACCATCGCGCGAGCTGGAGGAGCAGCCCATTCGCACTCGTGGAATTTGATCTCCAGAAGGCGGGCGCATGGCCGCACAAGTACACCACGACGCTGATGTTCGTGGAAGAGGATAATTCAAGTCTCGCGGAATCGTTCGATGACATCTATAAGGATACGGCGAGGCGGCCTAAGAAGCAGTGACGGATGCTGCCGCAGCTGGCGGAGCGACGCTGGGTGCGCTAGCAGGTCCGGTGGGGGCTGCTGGTTTGGCCCTCCTCGCCGGTGCCGCCTTTGATGCATTCATCGAGGAAGTCAGCGAAGGGCTGAGGAACGGCGTCTCCAAGCCCATCCCGGTGGAGTTGGAAATTGCCAATCCGACACTTGCCGCGCTGCAGCCAGGTATCGGAACAGAACAGGCACTTCCCGTCAAACAGAAAGGAGCCGACTACACCCTCTTCTGCGATTGGCATCTAATCCCGGCTGATGGGGCCACGCCCCCTCCGGTGGTACCGCCCGTCACCTCTGATGTGATTCAGGCGCTGAGCAGAATGGGCGTGGACTTCAGTGCCCCTGAGGCCACTCTGCGTGACTGGCTTGCCAATCCTGCCTTCACGCCTTATCCGGCAATTTCTCAGGTGCTTCTTTTTTTGGGGCGGCAGCTCAAATCTCCAGTTTTCTCGACGTAATCGTGTGGAACTGCGAGCACACGCCCGACGTAGCGTCTCCGCGTAACGTTGAGGATGTGAAAATTGACATCCTCAAGGAGGCCATCATCGAGAGCTCAAGCGTGCGCCACGGAACGCCGGTGAGCAATTTTGAGCAATTGCTGAAGCCGTGAATCACCAGGCTGGAACGAGAGCTTTCACAGGCCTCGGATAAGACCTTCGGAGTTCGGGCGCCTTACGGGGGGCAGGTGCCGGTCCAGCCCTTCAGCAGGTCTTGGAGGGAGTCCAGGACCTGGTGGAGGGTCAGGCCGGTGTATGGACTTTTGGGTCGAGGTTCTTCACACAACTGAGGGGCCAACGATCGACGGCGCCTTGCAAACCTTCCGCGCCACCAACTTCTGGCCCACCCTCACAATCGATCCGAATACGCTCCGCGTGGTCCAGCACCACTCTCTGAACACCGGCGCTCGGGCATTGTCGGACGCGGCGACCCCTGCGAACGCAGCGCGGTGTGTGCAGATCGAGATCGTGGGTTTCGCCGCACAGACCCCGACCTGGGCTCCGGAAAAGCTGGCATTCACCCGGGAGGTCATTCGCGACATCGAGTCGCTCGTTCCGATTCCGCGGACATCGGGCCGGACGTTCCTGGACGAGGCCGGGGTAAGTTCACGCCCCGGCAACCGCATGTCGGTAGCGGACTGGAAGCGGTTCTCGGGGTGGTGCGGGCACCAGCACGTCCCGGGTGAGAGTCACTGGGACCCCGGATCCATCGATATCGACACCGTGCTTGGCTGAGCCGCTACCACCCTTGATGCAGAAGGCCGGGCCGGGAGAAGCGGTTACAGGGCCGGCTCGAAGCATTGCCAATCAGTTTGGACCCTCAAAGAGCCTTTTGTCCTGGCGAGGGTGTTGGATGGCGGTCTGGGTGGCAAGCCTGTCTACGCAGCGCCGATGGTTTGTACGCGGAGTACAAGGAGCCCCTGTACGCCGCTCCCCCGCTGCTCCAGCGCATGGTGGACGCGGGCCGCCTCGGCCGGAAGACGGGCTCGGGCTTCTACCCGTACGGCTGACCGCCCGTCCGCGGGCCCGGCGCTCACGCCGCCGGGCCCGCCGGGTTGCCCAGGCCTTCACCGGCCGCCTCGTCCCGACGCCCTGTCCGGAAGTGCGGACACCCTCGTCCTGGTGGTCTCCGGGCTCGTCGCCAACGCCCCGCGCCACGGCGAGGGCACCTTCACGCCCCGTCTGAACCCTCACCCCGACGCCATCGAGGTCGCTGTCGACGACACCACCCCGCGATGGCCGCGCACGCGGACACCCGGCTTGACCGGTTCCGGCGGCGGCTTCGGCCGGCCCATGGTCAACCGCCTCGCCCGCACCGCCGCGGTCACGCGCCGGGCAGCCGGACCGAAGCTGCGAAGGCAGCCGTGCCAGGGCCGATGGACGTCGCCGTGGGGTACCGGTTCTCCCGGGCAGGTGGGCCTCGTCGGGTGCGCCGTTCAGCGAAGGGGCGCGGAGTGGAGAGAGAGGTAGTAGTCGCCGACCGCGGACAGGTATTCGGTATCACCTGTCTCGCTGTCGGTGGTGAATCGGGGAGCGGCTTTGATTTCCTCCCGGGACGGTGCGACCTTCACCGTCTGCGTCCTGAGGTCGATGGCGATGACGGCACCGGCAGGGACGAGCACGCTTCTGCCGAACTTCCACACACCGGTGTCCACGACGAGGTGCTGCATGCCGGGCTGATCCTGTTGACGGTCCACGTGGCCGATGGCCCCGTCCGCGGCCTCGACAGCGAAGCCCACCAGCGACAGGCCGTGCGTGTGACCGCTGTCCTGCGTGTACATCCACATAGTGCTCACAGACCCAGCCCTTCATCCCGGCCGACCGCGGACGGTGGCCTGGTCTCCTACGACGATCTCTTCCTTCCCTGCCACGTGCCGCGCAATCAGGCATCCAGGGCGACGGTCGGCGCGCGGGCAGGCCAAGTCGGCTGCCGGCGAAGCGGGCTGGGTGCCGGCCTCCACGATCGTCAAGGCCGTCGGCGGAGGCAGCCGTTGCGCGAGAGGCGGGCCGGCGGCGGCAGGAGGGAGTACGGAAGCTGCATCCGGAGAGGGGGTGAAGGATTCGTTCCGGCACGTGTGGCGAATGATCGCGGGGCCGAATCGAACCGCAGCGCGCCGGCCGGGCAGTGGGAGGCGCAGAGCCGGCCCTCGTCTTCCGGACCGAGCGCGCGGCAGACATTCCTGCAGCCCGGCTCGCGCCCGAGGGCAGGCCCCCGACGAGGCGATGAACGGGAGTACGTCCCGTAAGCCGACTCGTCTCCCTTCTGACCAGGCGGCCACAGGGGGGGTGGAGATATCTTGGCTGCCGTGCCACTCACAGGGCGGTTCCGCGCCTTCGACGACAGCGCCTCAGCGCCGTCCTGCCCGGAACGGCACCGCGGGAACGCGGGCCGATGGCCGGCGAATATAATCGGCCTCATGTCGAAGCATGACGCGCTGCTTGTTGACGTTGCCGCCCTGGTGGAATCCGGGCGCAGCAATCAGATGCCTCTGACCGTGGTCGCCGGTGGTGCTGTCATCACCGGTCGGCTGGCTCCCGAAGCCGTCTGGAGGCAACGGGTGTCGGAGGTCCTAGCGGACTCGGCCCACCTGGGCGACTTCTCCGCCATGTTCACCACCGCCGCACCCGAGGAAGGGCCGCCCACGCATCTGCACTTCCACGTGGCTCGGATTCTGCAGGGCACGGTGGGGATCCCGGAGACAGGTGGGATGTACCGGGTCGCGATCGAGGACGTCAGCGCCTGGACGATGGGCGACTTCAGCTACTCCGACCACTGACCCCTTGCCGCGCCGGGACACCTCGATACGCGGTGAGGGTCCGGCCGGAGTGCGCCGGCCGGACCCTCACCACTGTTTACCGGCGACTCGCGCCTGCCCGTCGGTCAGGCAGCCACAGGGGCGCCGAGCATCGCGGAAGCCTGCTGCAACGGGTTGGGAACCCGAGTGGGCGCGGGAGCCGGTGCCAGGTCGCGACAGGTGAAGCCGAGCTGGGTCATGGCCCGCAGGACTTCTCCTGCGCTGAAGTCCCGGCGGTCCTGGCGTGTGACGACCTGCCCGACCTGTTTGACGGGGTAGGTGCGTCGGCCGATGATCACGGACTCGCCGGATGCCTGCTCGGGCTTGATGCCCTTCATCGATTCCAGGACGCCACTCCTGGTGAGGTCGAACGGGAAGCGGGCGATGACACAGCGCATGATGCCTCACAGGAAGAGGAAAGAAGAGGGAATGGTTCTGCCGCGGCCGGGACGGCTCAGCAGGCGCGGGCGAGGACGCCCAGGGCACTGCCGTGTTCGTCGACCACAGGCAGGGCGTCGACGTCGCCGTAACGCATCATGTGCCCGGCTTCGGCCATGGTGGTCACCGGTGAGGTGAACGGCCCTCGGTCGCCGAGGATGTCCCGTAGCTGAACCCTGTCCGAGTACGCGGAGCCGTCACGAACTGCCGCGAGCTGAGCCCGGGTGACCAGGCCGGTACACAGACCGTTGTCGTCACAGACGGGCAGATACCCGGTGCGGGCACTGGCCATGACTGCCAGGGCCACCTCGACGGTCATGTCGCCACAGACCTGCGGCCCGGCGGCGTCCATGGCGTCGGCCACCGTCCTGCCGGCGGGCGTGGCGTCCGTCGAGCCCGGTTGCATCTGAACCAGCGTCAAAAGGTGCCTCCTGCAGAGGTGGGTGAGTTTCCGGATCACGAAGTTCTCAGGCAGCGGCATCGAAGGAGGACTGGTGCGCGCTCACGCGCCGGGCCGCGGAGGCGGGGCTGCGCCGGCCGCGAGAGGATGCGCCACGGCTGCGCTCACGCCGAGCGGCCACCGGCGCGGTGATCGTCACGGCAATGCCGGAGGGGGTCCGGGCGCCTGTGATGCGGCCGAGTGCCTCTTCGCCGGAGCGGACCTGGGTGGTCTGGGGCACGATGCCGGCGGCGGTCATGAGGCGGGTCATGTCGCGGCGCTGGTTGGGGGTGACGAGGGTGACGACGCTGCCGGACTCCCCCGCGCGTGCGGTTCGGCCGCCGCGGTGGAGGTAGTCCTTGTGGTCGGTCGGCGGGTCGACGTTGACGACGAGGTCGAGGTTGTCGACGTGGATGCCGCGGGCGGCGACGTTCGTGGCCACGAGCACGGTGACGTGCCCGGTCTTGAACTGGGTCAGGGTCCGGGTGCGCTGCGACTGAGCCTTCCCGCCGTGCAGGGCGGCGGCCCTCACACCGCTGGCCAGCAGGTGATCGGTGAGCTTGTCCACGGCCCGCTTGGTGTCCAGGAACATGATCACCCGGCCGTCGCGGGCTGCGATCTCGGTGGTCGTACGGTTCTTGTCCGCGCCGTGCACGTGGAGCACGTGGTGCTCCATCGTGGTGACCGCACCGGCGGAGGGGTCGACGGAGTGGACGACCGGGTCGGTGAGGTAGCGGCGGACCAGGCGGTCGACGTTACGGTCCAGGGTGGCGGAGAACAGCATCCGCTGGCCCTCGGGGCGGACCTGGTCCAGAAGTGCGGTGACCTGGGGCATGAAGCCCATGTCAGCCATCTGATCGGCCTCGTCCAGCACGGTGATCGCGACTTGGTCGAGTTGGCAGTCACCGCGATCGATGAGGTCCTTGAGCCGGCCCGGCGTCGCCACGACGACCTCGGCGCCGGCACGCAGCGCGTTGGCCTGCCGGCCGATCGACATGCCGCCGACGACGGTGGCCATGCGCAGCCTCACCGAGCGGGCGTACGGGGCCAGGGCCTCGGTCACCTGCTGGGCCAGCTCACGCGTCGGCACGAGGACCAGGGCCAGCGGCTGTCGGGGCTCGGCACGCTGACCGGCGGTACGGGCCAGCAGGGCCAGGCCGAAGGCGAGGGTCTTGCCGGAGCCGGTGCGCCCACGTCCCAGGGCGTCGCGGCCCGCGAGGGTGTTGGGCAGGGTCGCCCCCTGAATCGGGAAAGGAACGCTCACCCCCTGGGCGGTCAGCGCCGCCAGCAGCTGCCCCGGCATGTCGAGGTCGGCGAACGCCTCGACGGCGGGCAGCGCGGGAGTGACCGTGACCGGCAGGGCGAACTCGCCCTGAACCGCGGCGGGCCGCCGCCCATTGCCGGCCGAGCGGCCCGAACCGCCGGAACGGGCCGGGGCAGCGGAACGGGTCGAGGCGGTCGAGTTGAAGCGGCTACCGCCCCGGCCGGAGTCGGCGGCGCGGCTGCGGGAAGAGCGACTGTTCGTACGTGTGGGGTTCATTCAGAACCTTCCTTGATACGGCACGTATCAAGGAATTCTCGCAGCGGAAGAACAGCGCGGGGAATCACAAGAACGGGCCGAGCGGAATGCGAAATTAAAAAGACCTGCGAATGCTCCCGGAGCGGGATGCAGACCATGGAATGAGTGACGCCCATATGGGCGAGGAATCCAGTTCCACCGATGGGTGGACCCGGAAGGGGTGGGCAGCAAGGTTCTGCGGGCGGAGATTCCACCGCAGGTGGCACCACTCCCGGAGAATGCCCGGAGCTGGGGCCCGCACCCGAAGGATGCGGGCCCCAGCTACGAAGTGCGCGGCAGCGTCAGGCGGGAACGATGTTCTCGGCCGTCGGGCCCTTCTGGCTCGGTGCGATGTCGAAGGTGACTTTCTGGCCTTCGAGCAGCTCGCGGAAACCCTGGGCGGCGATGTTCGAGAAGTGGGCGAACACGTCAGCGCCGCCACCGTCCTGCTCGATGAAGCCGAAACCCTTGGCCGCGTTGAACCACTTCACAGTGCCTGACGACATGTCATGTCTCCTTCGGGGGCAGGTACGTCGGGATCCGTCATATACGGACGCCGCGTCGCCGCGATGATGCCCCGCCCGGAGAAAAACCGGAAATACAATGAAGCTTCCACGGATCGAAAATACCCACGCAGAAGCTTGAAGTTTTGGGAACCACAACTGCAACTGAGATCGACAGTAGCATGTCGTAATGGTCCGCGTACGGTGAACAATTCCGCTCTCTTCGCCGCGGTAAAAACACTCCCGGCGCGGCGCATCGAACCCTCACGCCGTGGCCGTAGATATCGGCCTGCCCCGAGCGCAGCGTTGCAGGACACCCGCTGCCCAGCAGCACGGAAGCGCGGCCGATGTTCGTGGGCTGGGACTGTCCAACCCGGGATATCGTCACACATCACGGCCTGACCAGTCAGGAGCTCACGGTAGCCCGAAGGCACGGTCACGAACTGGGCGGTACCCGTCCGGGGAGCTTCCCTGGCTCTGCGGCCGAAACCCTCACCGTGTTGAAGCCGCCCCACGGACGCCGCCCCGGCCAGCCGATGGACATCTTGCGCGAGGCGGCAGCGACACGACAGAGCATCCTCGCCGAAGACGAGAGCATCCTTTCGAGCATGACAACCGCAGGAGGGAACGGACCTTGAGCGGGCTTCCGGCAGGCGGGGCGGACACCTGCCGGTTTCCCACCGGACGCGCGCAGGGCTTCAGACCGAGGTCGGCGTGCTGGGCGGCTTGCTGTCTCGGTGGTGTTCGGCGTTGATGCGCTGGGCTTCCTCGAGTTGGTCCTCGAGGATGACGATGCGGCAGGCGGCCTCGATCGGGGTGCCGCCGTCG
Organism: Streptomyces sp. NPDC058637; assembly: GCF_042717325.1. Lineage (NCBI taxonomy): Bacteria > Bacillati > Actinomycetota > Actinomycetes > Kitasatosporales > Streptomycetaceae > Streptomyces > Streptomyces sp. NPDC058637. The sequence continues at coordinate 67,303 of NZ_JBHXRD010000033.1, forward strand.
ACGAGTTCGCGGGCGCGGGCGGCGATGCGGAGCTGGTAGCGGGAGTAGCGGCGATGCCCGCCCGCAGAGCGCAGGGGGGTGATGAGGCGGGCTTCGCCGATGGCACGGAGGAACCCTTGTGTGGTGTTGAGCATCTCGGCTGCCCGGCCCATGGTGTAGGCGGGGTAGTCGTCGTCGTCGAGTCGGCCGAACGAGTCGTCTGCTGTCATCTGTACCTTCCTGTGGAACACGCGTCGGAGGGGCCCTGGTGCCATTGGCACCAGGGCCCCGAAGGAACTGCTACACCATCAGCCGGCCTTGATCGGCTACGCCGGCTCTGTGTTTCCGCATACCTGCCGGGAAGAGGTCCGGTGGTAGCGGGGATCGCGGTTGCTTGACCGGAGACCACCTCACTCACGATGTCCTGCGGTACCCGGGCCCAATACGTCCGCCCGGGCGATCCTGATGGCGCTCAACTCCTCCGTTCTTTCCCTCTGGACAAACTACTTCCGTACTCCTGGTGGCCTCTCACAGCGCCACTTCGCCAGCCAGCCCCGTCGCCCGTCCTGCATCTGCTCCGGCTTGGAACCCCACTGACGAACTTCCCGGTACGCGCGCCGCAGCCTGACGCCATTTACCGAGGGACCGCTGGTACTGCGGACTGCACTCATGTCCTGCGGTTCTGCTACGGCGGCCCCTGAAAACTGCGGGCCACCCGGTCCGGTCGCCAGCCCCGTCGCCATCCTGCAAAACCCCGGCTTCGGAACTCCACCACCGCACCGACCTGCACACTGCGACTGCTGACTGCTGCTGCCCGGCAGTTCATCTCTGCCAGGCCCCGCTGTCCTTCTTGGGTACGAGAGAAACCATAACCACCCTGCACTTCAATGTCTACCTCAGCCAGCACAGATTTTCAGACGCTAGCCAGGAAGACTGTCTGCCTGGGCCATGGGCGGGGCGCCGCCGGGGGCATCCCGGCCAGGGCCCTTGCACCCGACCAGGGCCGCAACCCGCGACCACCATCGCCGGCTGCGCCTACCAGGGTGAGCTGATGGACACGATGAGCCCCGACGTCTCACCTGCCCCTCCAAGGAACCGTCGCCGGCGCTCGGGAGACCGCGCGGAACCTCCTTCCCCGGGGTCAGCCGCCGGACAGGACCGCCTCGTCCCTCGCCTCGCGCACGTCGGTTCCGAGGAAGGAAGCGTCCCGGAAGGCCCGGAGTCCCTTCGCCCTGGTGACCCCGAGCTTCGCCAGGACCTCGTCCTTCGCGAGGCCTGCGCCGCGGAGTTCGGTGCAGTGCCGTGCCAGTGCCAGCCGCTCCGGATGGTCTTCGGGTGCGTCGTAGAAGACCGCGTCCTGCAGAAGGTCCTTCACCGAATCGACCGATCGGCCCATGGCGTGCGCGATCTGCGCCCTCGTCATGCCGGATTTCCTGTGCCGCAGGGCATCCGCCGCCGCACGATGTCGCTCGGCCCGCAGGTCCTCGTTGTGCCGGAGCGTGATCCCCTCCGCCTTCCGGGCACGGCGGAGAAGGTTCTCGACCTGCTTGGGGGTCAGGGCCAGCTCCTCGGCGATCTCCCGGTTCCGCCGGCCCTCGCCCTGCAGTCGGAGCGCCTGCTCCTCCTGTGCTCGGCGCCGCAGACGCTCCTGCTCGCGTTCCCGTTCCTTCCGCCGGCCGATCTCGTCCCTGAACCCGCGCGTCAGGGCGGACTTCACAGATCTTGCGCAGCGGAGTAGTTCCTCCTCCTCACGCATCTGCTCGCGGACGAAGTATCCGTACCAGAACGGCATCCGCTCGCTCAGATCGCCGTCGCGCGTCCCGCCCCACGCGAACATGGGGTACTGCTCGCGCTTCCTGCGCAGAGCCCTCAGGGAGGGCTCGCCCGGGGTGTAGCCGCCGTCCTCCCTCATGCGGAGGCGCTGCTCCTGGGGCAGTCCCTCCACGGCGGCTTCCGAGGCCGCTCTCAGGCCCGCCGCCTCGGCCATGGCCAGGAGGTTCTGCCAGCCCCACTTGGGTACGGTGAGACCGAACCGGGCCTCGCCGTCGCCCTCCCAGCTGTTCACCTTCGCCGCGACGTACACCGCGAAGCCGGCGGCGTTCCATCCGCGCACGACGTCGTGCCACATCTTCGCGGCGGTGGTGGGCAGGTAGGCGACCCTGTGCCCGTCCACGTCATAGGCGACCGCCCGCGCGTCCCACGGATTGGACGGCTCGGGCACGAGCTCGGCCTCGACCTTTTGGCCGGCCCGGAATCTGCTCAGCGAATCCTGGTGGTGGTACGTCCCGGGGGCGTAGTACTCCCCCTCCGTACGACCGTAGTCGTCGAGCAGAATGCGGCCGGCGGGCCTGACGTACTCCCCGGCCCGACGTAGGTGGATTCCCACCGCGCCCACCCCCCTCACCTCTGTCACACACGGCTGTCCAGCCAGGTCGGCCGGATGGCACCGAACCACCTCCGACCTGCAATTATCGACCGATTGTAAGCCTCGAATCGGCGCTGCCGGAGGCCTGGTCCGACGGCACCCGCCGCGCCGCACCGCCGTACGCGGAGGGCCGGCTGGGGGCATCCCGGCCGTCCTCCATATGCGGTCAGCCCAACAGCATATGACGTAGCGTCAGCAGTCCTGCCGCCATGTTGGCCGCCGGGATCTCGCCGCGCGCGATCATGTCGGGCACGAGCTTGAGCGATTCCACTCGCGGCGCGAGGACTCGAAGCCGTCCTCCGGTGGCCCGGTGTACGTCGCCTCCCGCGCCCGGAAGAGATGGTGCCGGGCACCTCGTTGGCCTCGTTGACGACCGTCGCCGCGGCGTCGGGGCAGGGATGACGAAGTGGTCGAGGTGCCGTCCGGCGGGACAGGAGGAAGGGGCGTGTCCGGTGGCCGGACACGCCCCCTCTCGGTGTGCGTGGTACTGCTGCCCCTCGGTGTGCCGGGGGGGGGGACTGCTGCCCCTCGGTGTGCGCGGGTGTTACGCGCCGCGCAGCACCGCGCCGGTGCGCTCGGTGGCCAGGGCGACCGCGGTGTCGCGGGCGGCCGAGGCCTCCTCGACGGTCAGCGTCCGGTCCGCGGCGCGGAACCGCAGGGCGTACGCCAGGGACTTCTTGCCCTCGCCGATCTGGTCGCCGGTGAAGACGTCGAACAGCCGTAGCGATTCGAGGAGTTCTCCGGCGCCGTCACGCAGGGCGTTCTCCACCGTGTCGGCGGGAACGTCCGCGGCGACGACGAGCGCGACGTCCTGGGTCGCCACCGGGAAGGTGGAGATCCGGGGCGCCTGGAGCGCGCCGTCGGCAGCCTGCTCCAGGACGTCGAGCTCGACCTCCATGGCGCAGCTCCGCTCGGGCAGGTGGAGGTCCTTGACGACGCGGGGGTGCAACTCGCCCGCGTGTCCGAAGAGGGTCTCCTCGCCGTTGACCGTGACGTACAGCGCGGCGCAGCGGCCCGGGTGCCACGGGGCGCGCTGATCGCCGCGGACGGTCAGCTCGACGCCCGCCTCACGGGCGATCGTGCGGGCCGCCTCGACGGAGTCCGCCCAGTCGGCGGGACGGCCCCTGCCCCACCAGCCGGCCTGCTCGCGGGCGCCCGCGAGGACGACGGCGGCGCGGCGCGGCTGGCGCGGGAGTGCCGCGTCCAGCCCGGCGATCTCCTCGTCGGTGGGACGGCGGTCGACGGGCAGCCGTACGGCCTTCGTCTCCTCGCCGGTCCGCGGGGTCTCCCCTGCTCGAGCGATGCCGAGAGCCTGGGGAATGAAGACCAGGCCCGTCTCGAAGAGCGCGAGGTCGTGGCTGCCGCGGCCGTCGTTGCGCCGCAGTGCGCCGAGCAGGCCCGGGAGCAGCGTGGTGCGCAGCGCGGGCTCCTCGTCGGAGAGCGGGTTGACGAGCTTGACCGTACGGCGGCGGGCGTCGTCCTCGTCCAGGCCGAGCTGGTCCAGGACGGCGTCGCCGATGAACGGGTAGCTGGGCGCCTCGACGTATCCGGCACCGGCGAGCGCCCGGCCTACGCGGCGGTGCAGCCGCTGACGGTCGGTGAGCCCGCGGCCGGACGGCGGGGTCGGCAGGGTGGAGGGGAGGTTCTCGTACCCCTCCAGCCGGATGACCTCTTCGGCCAGGTCGTTCGGCGCGGCGAGGTCGGGGCGCCAGGACGGCGCGGTGACGATCAGCTCGTCCTGCCCGTAGACGTCGCAGCCGACCTGCTGGAGGCGGCGTACGACGGTCTCGCGGCCGTAGGGGACACCGGCCACCCTGTCCGGGTGGTCGGCGGGCATCGCGATGGTGCGGGGCGCGGACGGGGCGCTGAACTCGGTGACACCCGCCTCCGCCGTGCCACCCGCGAGGAGGACCAGCAGGTCGACGGCGCGCTGCGCGGCAGCGGCGGCGGCCTTCGGGTCGACGCCGCGCTCGAAGCGCTTGGACGCCTCGGAGGACAGCTTGTGGCGGCGTGCCGTGCGGGCGATCGAGATCGAGTCGAAGTGCGCGGCCTCGATGACGACCTCGGTGGTGCCGGACTCCTCGGCGCGCACGTCGGCGATCTCCGTGTGGGCGCCGCCCATGACGCCCGCGAGGCCGATCGGCCCGCGGTTGTCGGTGATGACCAGGTCCTCGGCGTCCAGGACGCGCGCGGTGCCGTCGAGCGTGGTGAGCTTCTCGCCCTGCTCGGCGCGGCGCACCCCGATGGGCCCGTCGACCCGGGTGCGGTCGTAGGCGTGCAGCGGCTGGCCGAGCTCCAGCATCACGTAGTTGGTGATGTCGACGGCGAGCGAGATCGGGCGCATCCCGGCCTTCTGCAGCCTGCGCCGCATCCAGATCGGGGAGCGGGCCTCGGGCCGCAGGCCGGTGACCGTACGGGCGGTGAAGTTGCCGCAGCCGATCGGGTCGGACACCTCGACCGGGTAGCCGTACGCGTTCGGCGCGGGCACGTCCAGGAGCGCGGGGTCGCGCAGCGGCAGCCCGTACGCGACGGCGGTCTCGCGGGCGACACCGCGCATCGACAGGCAGTAGCCCCGGTCCGGGGTGACGGCGATGTCCAGGACCTCGTCGACGAGCTCCAGGAGCTCGATCGCGTCGGTGCCGGGCTCGTACTCGGGCGGCAGCACGATGATGCCGTGCGTGCCGTCGTCGCCCATGCCGAGCTCGTCGGTGGAGCAGATCATGCCGTGCGACGTCCTGCCGTACGTCTTGCGCGCGGCGATCGCGAAGTCACCGGGCAGGACGGCGCCAGGGAGGACGACGACGACCTTGTCGCCGACGGAGAAGTTACGGGCGCCGCAGACGATCTCCTGCGGTTCGCCGGTGCCGTTGGCGGAGCCGACGTCGACGGTGCAGAAGCGGATGGGCTTCTTGAAGCCCTCCAGCTCCTCGATCGTCAGGACCTGTCCGACGACCAGGGGGCCCTTGAGGCCCGCGCCGATCTGCTCGACGGTCTCGACCTCGAGGCCCACGGCGACGAGCTCGGCCTGCACGTCGCGGCCGGTCTCGGTCGCCGGCAGGTCGACGTATTCCCGCAGCCAGGAAAGCGGGACGCGCATCAGATCTCCATCCCGAACGGCCGGGTGAACCGGACGTCACCCTCGACCATGTCTCGCATGTCTTCGACGTTGTGGCGGAACATCAGCATCCGCTCGATGCCGAACCCGAAGGCGAATCCGCTGTACTTCTCGGGGTCGACACCGCAGGCGACGAGCACCTTGGGGTTGACCATGCCGCAGCCGCCGAGCTCGATCCAGCCCTCGCTGCCGCAGGTGCGGCAGGGGCGGTCGGGGTTGCCGACGGACTCGCCGCGGCAGACGTAGCAGACCATGTCCATCTCGGCGGACGGCTCGGTGAACGGGAAGAAGTTCGGCCGCAGCCGGGTCTTCATGTCCGGACCGAAGAGGGCCTGGACCATGTGGTCGAGGGTGCCCTTGAGGTCGGCCATGGTAAGGCCCTCGTCGACGGCGAGCAGCTCGATCTGGTGGAAGACCGGGGTGTGCGTGGCGTCGAGCTCGTCGGTGCGGTAGACCCTGCCGGGGCAGACCACGTAGACGGGGGGCTTGCGGCTGAGCAGGGAACGGGCCTGGACCGGCGAGGTGTGCGTACGCAGCACGATGCCGGACTCGTCGCCCGTGGTGGGCTTCCCGTCGGGCGTGGTGCCCTGGACGAAGAAGGTGTCCTGCATCTGCCGGGCCGGGTGGTCGGGCACGAAGTTCAGGGCGTCGAAGTTGAACCACTCCGCCTCGGCCTCGGGGCCCTCGGCGATCTCGTAGCCCATGGCCACGAAGACGTCGGCGACGCGCTCCATGATGGTCGTCAGGGGGTGGCGGGCGCCTGCCGGGACACGGTCGTAGGGCAGTGTGACGTCCACCGCCTCCTCGACCAGCACGCGGGCGTCACGCTCGGCCTCCAGCTCCGCCTGCCGGGCGGCGAGTGCCTTGGAGACGGCGCCGCGGGCCTGGCCCACGCGCTTTCCCGCCTCGGCCTTGGCCTGCGGCGGCAGGGCGCCGATCTCGCGGTTGGCGAGCGACAGGGGTGAGGTACCACCGGTGTGCGCGGTCTTCGCCTGGGCGAGCGCGTCGAGGTCGCCGGCGGCGGCGAAGGCGGCGAACGCCTCGTCCCGCATGCGCTCGATCTCTTCCGGTTTCAGTGCCTCGACCTCGACTGGGTCGTACGACTTGTTCGGTGCCGACATCTCTTCCCGTGCTTCCGATTGGCTGGTGGCGACCTGGCTCGACGACTGAGGACGCAAAGGTGCCAAAAGTCGAGTCTACGGGCCGCCGGGAGGCGAAGAAGCCCGTGGGCGGCTCAGACCAGGTAGGCCGGGGCGCTCACGGGCAGGATAAATCGGAACTCGGCGCCGCCGCCGGGTCCTCGGTCCACCGTGATCGTCCCGCCGTGTGCCTCGACGATTCCCTTGACGATGTAGAGGCCCAGGCCGGTCCCGCCGCGCTTGCTCCCCCGCCAGAAGCGGGTGAAGACGCGGCCCATCGACTCCTCGGGGATGCCGGGACCTTCGTCGCTCACGGTGACTGCCGTTCCGATCTCGTCGCTCTTGCCCGGCGCGGGCGCGGGGGCGACCTCAATGGTGACGGTTCCCTCGCCGTGGCGCACCGCGTTTTCCAGGAGGTTGCCGAGGACCTGGTCGACCTTGTCCGGGTCGGCCCAGAGGTCGGGCAGCGGCTGCCGGGTGCGTACGAGGAAGCGGTCGGGCGGCTGGCCGTTCGCGGTGAGTGCCTGGACGTGGCGTTCGACGGCGGCCGAGACGTCCACGGGCTGGCGGCGCAGCTCCAGCCGGCCGGAGTCGATGCGGGAGATGTCGAGCAGCTCGGCGATGAGCCGGTTGACGCGGTTGGCGTCGGCGTCGACGGTCTCCAGCATGAGCCGCTTCTGGTCGTCCGTGAACCGTTCCCACTTGGCCAGCAGCGTCGCGGTGAACCCCTTGACGGAGGTCAGCGGGGAGCGCAGCTCGTGGGCGACGATGGCGATCACCTCGGCGTGGCTGCGCTCGGTGCGGCGGCGGGCCTCGGTGCCGCGCAGCGAGACGACGAGCCGGCGGACCGGGCCGGTCGGGGTGTCGCGTACGTAGCGTGCGGAGACGAGGACCTCGCGGCCGCCGGGGAGCAGCAGATTCCGCTCGGGCTGGCCGACGCGGGTGGCGAGCCCGCCGTACGGGTCGGTCAGGTCCCACCAGCGCCGGCCCTTGAGGTCTTCGAGCGGCAGGGCGTGTTCCAGGGGGCGGCCGAGTGCGGCGGCCCGGGGGGTGGCGGTGATCCTGGCCGCGGCCCTGTTGAAGCAGATGACGTGGCCGGTCTCGTCGGCGACGACGAGTCCGTCGGGCAGCTCGTCCGGGTCGAGGCCGGTGGCCGGGTCCGTGGCGATGACCGGGCTCGCGGAGGCCGTCCCGTCGATGGCGCGCAGAGCGGCCGTGTGTGTCCTGCTGGGCCTGCTCATGCCGACAACCATATTCCCGTACCCCACCTCTCGAACCGGTGCAGTGGGCCCCCGAGTTCGTCACCCTACTAGGCGTCGGACGGCGAGCGACACCCTGCGGGAGCGCACCGGCCCGTGTGGCCGGTATCGATCGGCGGGTGGCCCCGGAGGACTGCCTCAGCCGGTGCGCCGCGGGCGCTGGGCCCGTGCGGAGGCGTAGAGGCAGACGGCGGCCGCGGTTGCGAGATTGAGGCTCTCCGCCTTGCCGTGGATCGGGACCCGGACGACGGCGTCGGCCAGTGCCCGCGTCTCCTCCGGCAGACCCCACGCCTCGTTGCCGAACACCCAGGCGGTGGGTCCGCCCATGGTGCCCGCGTCGAGCTCGTCGTCGAGGTCGTCGGTGCCCGCGCCGTCCGCCGCGAGGATGCGCACACCGGCGTCCCGCAGCCCTCGCACGGCCTGCTCGACGGGTACGCCGACGGCCACCGGCAGGTGGAACAGTGAACCGACGGAGGCACGGACCGACTTGGGGTTGTAGAGGTCCACGGACGCGTCGGTGAGCACGACCGCGTCGGCGCCGGCGGCGTCGGCGCAGCGCAGCACCGTACCGGCGTTCCCCGGGTCGCGTACGTGGGCGAGCACGGCGACCAGCTTGGGCTTCGCCGCGAGGATCTCCTCGAACGGCGCGTCCAGGAAGCGGCAGACGCCGATCAGGCCCTGCGGGGTGACGGTCTGCGAGACGTCGGCCAGCACGTCGCCGTCCGCGAGGTGCACCCGGGCGCCCGCGGCCTGGGCGGCTTCGACGATGTCGGCGTACCGGTCGGCGGCCTCGGCGGTGGCGAACAGCTCGATCAGCGTGGGTTCGCCGTCACTCCCCCGGTGTCCCGCGGCCTCCCGCACGGCCTGCGGCCCCTCGGCGAGAAACCTGCGCTCCTTGCCGCGGAAGTTGCGCCTGGCCAGCCGTCGTGCGGCGGCGACGCGCGGTGAGCGCGCGGAGATCACTTCGGGGGTGGCCATGGTCGGCGGCGAGCCTCTCTGCGTAACTCTGCTTCTCTGCGTACGTTTCTCCGCGTACGGATGTCCACGTACGCGAAGCGTCCTTCAACGCACCGGACCCGCAGACAACCTGCGCCTGCGGGTCCGGCCGACCACCTCTGGAAGAGCTGCCTGGATCAGGCGGCCTTCGGGGCGTTGACGTCGCTCGGGAGGGCCTTCTGAGCGACCTCGACGAGAGCGGCGAACGCGTTGGCGTCGTTGACCGCGAGCTCGGCCAGGATCTTGCGGTCCACCTCGATGTTGGCGGCCTTCAGACCCTGGATGAGGCGGTTGTACGTCATGCCGTTCTGGCGGGCAGCCGCGTTGATGCGCTGGATCCAGAGCTGACGGAAGTCGCCCTTGCGCTTCTTGCGGTCGTTGTAGTTGTAGACCAGGGAGTGGGTGACCTGCTCCTTGGCCTTGCGGTACAGGCGCGAACGCTGACCGCGGTAGCCCTTGGCGGCCTCGAGGATCGCCCGGCGCTTCTTGTGGGCGTTTACCGCCCGCTTGACGCGTGCCACTTTTGACTCCTTGCAGCGGGGACGGGTGGTCGCAGTGGAACTCACCCGGCCCGGAAACGAATTGGTCCCGGTCGGATCGAGGGCGTGCCTCCGGATTCACCGGAGGCCGCGACTCACTTGCCGAGAAGCTTCTTGACCTTCTTGACGTCGGCCGGAGCCACGACGACCGTGCCGGTCAGCGAGCGGGTCTTCTTGGACGACTTGTGCTCGAGCAGGTGGCGCTTGCCGGCCTTCTCACGGAGCACCTTGCCGGAGCCGGTGATCTTGAAGCGCTTGCTGGCACCGCTGTGCGTCTTGTTCTTCGGCATGGCGCCGTTCTCTCCTCGTCAGTGGCGCCCCTCTCGGTGCGGGCACCGGACTGCGGGGGCGTCAGATCTTTGGGTGGTTCCCGAGGGACCCGGGGGCGCCTGGATGGCGGCCCCCGGAGGTCACGCCTCGGAAGGTGTCTCGGCCGGAGCGTCGGCAGCCTCGGCCGGGGCCTCGGCGGTCTCACCCTCGGACTCGGCGTCCGGGGTGTACCCCTGACGCTCCGCCTTGCGGGCGGCCTGGGCCTCGCGGGCTTCGGCCATGGCTTCGGTCTTCTTCTTGTGCGGGCCCAGAACCATGATCATGTTCCGGCCGTCCTGCTTCGGGTTCGACTCGATGAAGCCGAGATCCTCGACGTCCGATGCGAGACGCTGCAGCAGACGGAAGCCCAGCTCGGGGCGGGACTGCTCACGACCACGGAACATGATCGTGATCTTGACCTTGTCCCCCTGCTTGAGGAACCGGACGACGTGACCCTTTTTGGTGTCGTAGTCGTGCGGGTCGATCTTCGGCCGGAGTTTCATCTCCTTGATGACCGTGTGCGCCTGGTTCTTGCGCGCCTCACGGGCCTTCATGGCCGACTCGTACTTGAACTTCCCGTAGTCCATGAGCTTGCACACGGGGGGACGGGCTGTCGCCGCCACCTCGACCAGGTCGAGGTCGTACTCCTGTGCGAGCTCCAGGGCCTTGGCAAGCGGAACAATTCCGACCTGCTCGCCGCTGGGACCGACAAGTCGCACCTCGGGAACGCGAATCCGGTCGTTGATGCGGGGCTCGGCGCTGATGGATCCTCCTCGGTAGCACCACGCGGCTGCCTGGGGAGAAGCCGCGTAACGTCTGTTTCGTGAGACCAACCGAGCCGGGAACGGAAAAATGCCCCGGACGGGACACAGGCGGGGCTCCTGGAAATACCGGAACACCGCCGCGGTCAACCGCGGGGCGCATCGAGCAACTCCATCGTCCGTACGGAACGATGGTCGCCGCCTGACCGGTGACCCGCCGTCCGTGAGGACAGTCGGGTGGGAGATCGGAGCCTCCACTTGTGGGCCGAGCACATAGGTGTCCGGCCGGTCGTTACACGAGGTTAGCAGCTCCGGGGACCGGCGGCGAACGCGCTGTTCCGTCGCGCTTCCCGCCCGTGCCCGCCGCCGGTCGCTACCCGCTCCCCCAGACGGAGGCGTCCCGACGTGGCCTTATCGTGTGGGGCATGAGTGACGCGACCACCCCCAGCACCGAGACCCCCGGCTTCGACGACATGGCCCGCGACATCGCGGAGGTCCCCGCGGTCGAGGTGATCGTGACCGTCGCCGTCAATCTGATGAGCGCCGCCGCCGTGAAGCTCGGCCTGACCGAGGAGGGCGAGCAGCACAAGGACCTGGACGAGGCCCGCAAGCTGGTCCAGGCCCTGGCCGGCCTGCTCGACGCGAGCACCACCGAGATCAGCACCTTCCACGCCTCGCCGCTGCGCGACGGCCTGAAGTCGCTCCAGCTGGCCTTCCGCGAGGCGTCCCTCGTGCCGGACGAGCCCGGCCAGGGCCCCGGCGAGAAGTACACGGGCCCCGTCTACGGCTAGTCCGCCCCAGGCCCCGAGCCTTCCGAGCCCGCTGCCCGTGACCGTGACGGGCGGCGGGCTCTCGCGTGTGTCAGCGGGTGAAGAGGGGCTCGCCGGGGGCTTCGGCGTCGGCGGGCAGGAGCGCCAGGTCGATGCCGTGGACCAGCCGGGCGCGGAGCACCTCACTGGCCGACAGCGCGTCGGCCACCCGGCGGGCGGCCTCGGCCACCACGGCGTCCGGGGTGAGGACCAGCGCGAGGGTGCCGTCGGCCCGGCCGGGGCCGAGGTGGGCGCGGAGGACCGCTGGTTCCGCGGCGACGGCGTCCCGGACGGCGGCGACGACGGCCGGATCGTCGAGCGGGTCGGCACTGGTGCGGTTCTCGGCCAGGGCCAGCAGCGCCGGACCGGTGAGCTCGAAGGCCACCGGTCCGGCGAGGTCGAGCACCACGGTGTCGGCCTTCTCGTGCGCGGCGGCCCGCAGGGCCTGATGCAGGGGTACGGCGACGGGGCGGGCCCGCGGGTCCCACCGGGCCAGCGTGGCGGTGGAGGTGAAGGCGGGCAGCGCCCGCCGGTCCCCGGCCTGCAGGGTCGGCACGGCCATGTCACTGGTCTTCTCGCGGCGCAGCCCGTTCTCGTCCTCCTCGACCTCGCCGAGGACGGCGACGACCGGCACGAGGAGCCTGGCGCCGCGGAGCGCCGCCAGGACCGGGCCGACGGCCGTGCGGTCCTCCGCCCACGCGGCGAGCGCCGCGGTCAGTTCGGGGGCGGCCGTGCCGTCGTCGTCGGAGAAACCGGGGTCCGGAATGTTCTTGAGCGCCACACCAGGAGCGTAGTGGACCGGTTCTCCCACCCGGGCGACAGGTCGGACACAGGCTGCTGCCAGCTGCGGTTCCCAGCCTCCGGACCATGCCCCGACACAGAACGCGCAGGTCCGCGCTGCCCGCCTGCGTGACGGCCTTCGTCCTGCCGGCGCTCTGCGCAGCGGGCGCCGCCTGTCTGGTGGGTCGCTCGCCGGATCCCGCGCCGGGCGCCGTGGCATCCGTATCCTCCGCATCGGGCCCGTCGGCCCCGGCGGACACGAGCGAGGAGCCCGAGGTGGATCTGGACGCGGAGCTGGCCGAGGCGCTGGCGCCCCTGGCCGCCGACGCCGACGCGTCGGTGGACGTGTCGGTGGCGGTGCTGGACACGGAGAGCGGGCAGAGCGCGGCGTACGGGGACGGGGCGTACGACACCGCCAGCATCGTCAAGGTCGACATCCTGGCGGCGCTGCTGCTCCTGGCACAGGACGAGGGGCGGGAGCTGAGCGGCGCCGAGCTCGCCCGGGCGGACGCCATGATCCGGCGCAGCGACAACACCTCGGCCACCGAGCTGCTGAAGGTGGTCGGCGGCGAGGCGGGGCTGGACGCGGCGAACGTACGGCTGGGGCTGACCGCGACGACGGCCGCGCACGCGTGGGGGCTGACGCAGACCACGGCCGCGGACCAGGTGCGTCTGCTGGAGGCGGTGTTCGGCACGGATTCGGAGCTGTCCGAGGCCTCCCGCGCGTATCTGACGGACCTGATGGGCGAGGTGGAGGCGGACCAGCGGTGGGGGGTGTCCGCGGCGGGCACCGGCTGGGCGTTGAAGAACGGCTGGATGCCCCGGACGACGACCGGGCTGTGGGACATCAACAGCATCGGCCGGGTGGAGAGCGGCGGACACACCTACCTGCTGGCGGTACTGTCCCGCGGCCACGCGACGAAGGAATCAGGCGTAGCCCTGGTCGAGTCCATGGCAGAAGCGGCACTGGCCGCCCTCCGCCCAGGTCGGTGACAGCGGGGGACACGGCCGACGGCGTACCGGCGCCTGTGGCGGTCCCTGGGCTCTCAGCGACGTCCGGTGCCGCGCCAGAGGACCACGGCCAGGGCCAGCAGGACCGCGCCGAGTCCGCCGGCGGCGGGGGCCAGCCAGCCGGCCGGGTCCTCCTGCCGCGGCTTCGGTGCGGGGCCGGGTCCGAAGTACTGCTCGCGGTAGCCGGCCGGCGCGGACTTGGCGCCCAGGCCTTCGGGGGTCGGCTTCGCCCCGGCCTCGATCGCGGCGGCGGGGTCGGCCAGGCCGTAGCCCCGGGCGTCGTCCCGGCCGTTCTCGGGGGGGTTTCGCGCGGTGTCCGCGAGCAGGGTCCTGACCTGCGCGGGCGACAGGTCCGGGTGGGCGGCGCGGATGAGGGCGACGGCTCCGGAGACGAACGCCGAGGCGGCGGAGGTGCCCCACTCGATGTAGTAGTGCCGGTCGGGGTTGGCGACGACGATGTCGACGCCGGGCGCGCTGACCGTGGCGTACCAGCGGCGGGTGGAGAACGCGGCGTGTGTGCCGTACTTGTCGACGGCGGCGACGGCGATCACACCGGGGTAGGCGGCGGGGTACGAGACGCGGTCGCCCTTCTCCCCGCTGTTGCCCGCCGAGGCGACGACGGACACGCCCTTGCCCAGGGCGTACTGGACGGCGGCGTCCTCGCTCGGCTCGGGGTGGGCGGACTTGCTGTCGTCGCCGAGGGAGAGGTTGATGACGTCGGCGCCCTGGTCGGTGGCCCAGCGGATGCCCTCGGCGAGTGCGGTGCCGCGTGACTGGCGGGCCTTGGTGCGGGACGGGTCGTTGGACTCGAGGATCACCCGGCCGGGCAGGATCTTCGCCTCCGGTGCCACACCGAGCACGCCCTCGCCCCGTCCGGGGCCGCTGCCGTGGCCCGCGATGATGCCGGCCATCGCGGTGCCGTGCAGGGCCCAGGACCTGTCGCCGCGTTCGGCTCCGAAGCCGATGAGGTCCTTGCCGGGCAGCACCTGGCCTTCGAGGTCGGGGTGGCTTCCGTCGACTCCGGTGTCCAGGACGGCGACGGTGATGCCCTCGCCCTTCGTGGTCTGCCAGGCCCGGTCGGTGTGGAGGGCCTCCAGGCCCCACTGCTGGTCGCGGATGGCGTCCGCGTGGGCGGGTACGGCGGGCAGCAGGGTGAACGCGGCGGCCGTGGCCACCGCGACGACGGCGCGGTACCGGTGGGGGCGGGTCATTCCGGCTTCTCCGTGAGGTCGGTGACCGTCTTTCGCAGGGTGCGCTCCACCCGGTCGGCGATCCCCTCGGCCTCGTGGCCGAGTCCGGCCTGGGCCGGGGTCGTCGTGGCGCCCGACGCCATGGCCGCGGCGGCGGGCTGCGGCTCGGCGACACCGCGTCCGTCGGCGAAGCCGGAGACGGCGAACACGACGACGGGCACCTCGGTCAGTACGTGGACCGTCCAGCTGGCGCGCTGCCCGTCACCGAAGCCTTCGGCGACGGTGCCTTCGGCCGGGTAGGTACGGGGCATGAGGTCGGCCCGCGCGCCGAGGCGCTGGTCGGTGAACCGGGTGCTCAGCGCGCTCATCTTCGCGGCGTCCCCCTCGGTGAAGACCATGCCGACGGTGGTGACGCTGCTGTGTGTGGCGTCGGTGTAGGTGGCCCGCACCATGCGTGCGCAGCCGACGGGCCGGAGCGCCTTGAGCAGCAGCGGGTCCAGGCCGGCCGCGCAGCCGCTGTCGGAGGCGACGGCGACCCGGGTCCAGGCCCGGTCGGTGGCTCCGGGTCCCGCTCCCTCGCCCTTGAGGGTGCGCGGGAAGAGGGTGTCGACCGGCACGCTGTGCCAGGCGGACCGGCCCACGGTGTACGCGTCGTCGGCGCCGGGCTCGGCGGCGGAGTTCCCGGTGAGCCAGCTGCCGGTGACGGCGCCGCCGATCAGTCCGAGGCCGAGCACGACGCAGGCCGCGGCGGCAGCGGTCCTGGCCGGGTGCCGGGTCTTCACGGGGCGCAGGCGGGTGGTGGTCTCGACGGGCGTCTCGGCGGGCGCCTGTGTGTACCCGTAGTACGCGCCCGGCGGGGCGGGGGCGGTACCCGGGCGCGGGGTGAGGTCGACCGCACCGACGGGCCTGCGCCGGGTGGCGGGCGGCGACGAGGGCGGAGGCGAGGGCGGCGGGGGCACGGCCGGGCGGGCGGGCGGGACGGCGCGCAGCCGGGCGGTCGTCTCCACGGACGGGGGGTCTGCCGGGGACTGTGGCGCGGGCCGGCCGTCCGGCGGCGGGGTGGTCCGGTCGCTGTGCGACGGAGGCCCGGTGGGTACGGGGGGCGGGGTGTCCGGGCGGGGCGGCACAGGAGCGCGTCGCGCTTCGGTACTCATCCGGCCCCCTGGTCCACGTCCCCGTACCGCCTGCGGATCACCGTCCCGGACAAGGCCGACGGTCATCCGCGTGACGGTCACTCTACGGGGTGGCGGGCGCCCGGTGGGAACGGGACGGAGGGCACGGGGGATCTGCGCCGAACGTCCCCCTACCCAGCGGTACGGCCGTCTGGCAAGCTGCGGCCATGACTGCCCGCGCCGCTGACCGGACCCGGTACGACCGGGCCACCGCCCATCTCGACGCCCCCGTGGCCGTGGTCGATCTGGAGGCCTTCGACGCCAATGCCGACGACCTCGTGCGCAGGGCGGGCGGGAAGCCGGTCCGGGTGGCGAGCAAGTCGGTGCGCTGCCGTGCCCTGCTGGAGCGGGTCCTGGCACGCCCCGGGTTCGCCGGGATCATGTCGTTCACCCTGGCGGAGTCGCTGTGGCTGGCCCGGGCCGGTTTCGACGACGTCCTGCTGGCCTACCCGTCGGCCGACCGGGCCGCGTACGCCGAGCTGGCGGCCGATCCGAAGCTGGCGGCGTCCGTGACCGTGATGGTCGACGACCACGCGCAGCTGGAGCTGATCGACGCGGCGCGGTCCGGCGGGACGGAGGAGGTCCGGGTCTGTCTGGAGCTGGACACCTCACTGCGGATGCTCGGCGGCCGGGTCCGGATCGGCGCGCTGCGCTCCCCGCTGCGCTCCCCCGCCCAACTGGCCGATCTGGCCCGCTCGGTGGCCCGCAGGCCGGGCTTCCGGCTGGTGGGGCTGATGGCGTACGAGGGCCATGTCGCCGGCGTCGGCGACTCGGTGGCCGGCCGGCCGCTGAGGTCGCGGGCGGTCCGGCTGATGCAGGCGACGGCCCGCAGGGAACTGGTGGTCCGGCGGGCGGAGGTCGTGCGGGCGGTCCGGGCCGTGACGCCGGACCTGGAGTTCGTGAACGGGGGCGGCACCGGCAGCGTGCAGCACACGGCGGCGGAGGCCGCGGTGACCGAGATCGCGGCCGGGTCGGGGCTGTACGTCCCGCGGCTGTTCGACAACTACACCTCGTTCACCGGCCGTCCGGCCGCCCTGTTCGCGCAGCCGGTGGTCCGGCGGCCGGGCGTGGGTGTGGTGACGGTGCTGGGCGGTGGCTATCCGGCGTCCGGGGCGGCGGGTCCCGACCGGCTGCCGGTCCCGTACCTGCCCGAGGGGCTGCGCTACGACCCGCAGGAGGGCCCGGGAGAGGTGCAGACGCCACTGCTCGGCCCGCCCGCGGACGATCTGCTGATCGGCGACAAGGTGTGGTTCCGGCACGCCAAGGCGGGTGAGCTGTGTGAGCGCTTCGACGAGCTGCGGCTGATCGAGGGCGACCGGATCACGGCGACCGTACCGACGTACCGCGGCGAGGGCCGTACGTTCCTCTAGGCCTCGTGCCGGCCGGGCGGGGTCGACACCGCCCGTCCGGCCCGTCCGCCCGTTCGCCCTTCGTCGTTCCGCGGCGGCCGCCACCGCCGCCCGGTCGCCCAGCTGGGCGGAGAACCGGTCCGTCACCTGGTCCAGGGCCTTGGCGGAGCCCGGCGCGACGGTCAGCGTGCCGTCGGCGCCGACGGTGATGTCCCTGTCGAGCGTGAACCAGCGCTGGGTGATGTGGGCGGCACCCAGCGAGCTGAGGACTGGCGGCAGCGCGTAGTCGACGGCCAGGACGTGGGCGGTGCTGCCCCCGGTGGCCAGCGGCAGCACACGGTCTTGCCGGTCAGGGCGTACCGCGGGGGCGGATCGAGGAGCGACTTCAGCGGACCGGAGGGGTCCGGGGCGTCGACGACGCGGACCCGGTGGGCGTCGGCGGCGAGCCGCCTGCCCAGCCGGGTGTAGGTGGCCGGGTCTCCCCCCGGCCGGGCACCACGACGATCGTGGCGCGGGTGCGGAGGCCCTCGGGGCGTGGTGGTCGGCGACGTTGCCGCAGGTGAAGGGGAAAGGACACCTCTTGACACCCTTTCAGCGGTTCTGGCGCGTCCCTGCCATGAGCGAGCCGCTGACGACCCCCGGTGAAGGGTTCCACCCTCATCTCCATGACGCCCCGGGCCGCACCGCGGCACACCGCACACCCGTCTGCGCCACATGCGCGCCGGCTCCCTGGACGGGGACACCGCGCGGACCGGCGGCACGCGCAGGTCCGCCGCCTCAGCGGGAAGACCGTCGGTTCCGGGAAGCCGTGGATGGGCCGGACGCATGTGGCCCCCTCGACCTCTTCCTCCGACGACCGTGACGGCGAGTCCGAGACCGCCATCCATGTGATCAGCGGGCACCCCGAGTTCGTCTTCCTGGACGACTCCGGCGAGGAGCCGGAGGAGGTCCGGCTGCGCACCTCTCCCGGTGACTACATCTTCGTACCGCCGTCCGCGCCGCGCCGGGAGGAGAATCCCGACCCCGCCGAGGAGGCCGTGGTCGTCGTCGCCCGCAGCACACAGGAGGCGATCGTGGTCAGCCTCCCCCGCCCGTACGCCCTTCCGCCCGAGGGCGCCTGACGTCAGCCGGGACCCACGGTGCTGCCGACGCCGCCGCCCGTGGCGCTGTCACCGAGCGGGCGGATCCCCTCGGTGATCGTGTCCATGAGGGAGAGCGGCAGTTCGTCCCTCCCCGCGTCGAAGGCGAGGCGCACGACGACCGGCGTCTCGCTGCCCACCGCCGAGGGGAAGACCAGTGACTGCACGTAGCCGCCGGGGCCCTTGCCCGTGGTGACCCGCCACCGCACCAGATGGCCGGTGCGCCCGGCCACGCTCACGGACTCGGAAGCCAGCACGTCGTGGGACCTGATCCCGCCGTGGACCGGGGCGCCGACGGCGTTCTCCTCGTAGGCCGCGTCGGCGGCCCTGTGGATGTCCTCGTCGGCCAGCGCCTCCATGGACGTGCGGCCGCCGCTCGCCGTGCGTACGGTGACCGTGCCGTGGTAGCAGTTGCTCCCCGAGTCGCCGGGGCAGGTGTAGGAGCCGGCCGTACGCATCGTGGAGGCGTCGTCCAGGGTGCTCTCCGGCTTCTCCCAGCCTCCGGGCACCCGCAGGGTGACGCCGTTGAGCTGGTCCACGAGCACTCGCGGGTCGTCGTCGGGGGACGCGGCGGCTGAGCTCCCGGTCTCCGTGGGGGCGGGCCGCGGTGCGGTGGCGCCGGGCCCGGGCCTCTGCCCCGTGGCACCGTCACCGCCGTCCGTGCCCAGCACCACGAAAACGGTGACGGCCGCGGCGACGACCGCCAGGGCCGCCACGGCGACCGCGACCGTCCCGGTGGTGCGCCCGCCCCCGGGGGCGGGCACCCGGGACGCGGCCGGCGCCGGGAGCGCCATGGGGTGCGTGACGGCGGCCGACCGGGTGTGTCCGGTCCATGCCGTGCCGTCCCACCAGCGCTCGGTGCCGGGTGTGTTCGCGTCCGGGTACCAGCCGGGCGGTGTCGCGTCGCTCATGCCCTCCACTGTAGGGAGAGGTCCTACAGCGGGGTCACGTAAGCCCCCGAGATCCCGCCGTCGACGAGGAAGTCCGTGGCGTTGACGAACGAGGAGTCGTCGCTCGCGAGGAACGCGACGGCGGCGGCGATCTCGGTCGCGTCGGCGAACCGGCCGACGGGGATGTGCACGAGCCGGCGGGCGGCGCGCTCCGGGTCCTTGGCGAAGAGTTCCCGCAGCAGCGGGGTGTCGACCGGCCCCGGGCACAGGGCGTTGACCCGGATGCCCTCACGGGCGAACTGCACCCCGAGCTCACGGGACATGGCGAGCACCCCGCCCTTGGACGCGGTGTACGAGATCTGGGACGTCGCCGCCCCCATCCGGGCCACGAAGGAGGCGGTGTTGATGATGGACCCGCGTCGCTGGCGCCGCATGTAGGGCAGGGCGGCCTTGCAGCAGAGGTAGACGGAGGTGAGGTTGACGACCTGGACGCGCTTCCACGCCTCCAGCCCGGTGGTGAGGATGGAGTCGTCGTCGGGCGGCGAGATCCCGGCGTTGTTGAACGCGACGTCGACCGAGCCGTAGGTGTCGTACGCGGCCCTGAACAGCGCTTCCACCTGTTCGGGCTCGGTCACGTCGACGCGTACGAAGGTGCCGCCCACCTCCTCCGCGGCCGCCCGGCCCGCGGTCTCGTCGATGTCGCCGCAGACGACGTGGGCGCCTTCGGACGCCAGCCTGCGCGCGGTGGCGAGGCCGATGCCGCTGCCCGCTCCGGTGATGACGGCGGTGCGGCCGGTCAGGCGGCGGCAGATGTTCCCGGGGTCGGTGGTCATGCGTGTTCAGGCCTCCGTGCCGATGAAGACGTTCTTGGTTTCGGTGAAAGCCGCGAGGGCGTCGGGCCCCAGTTCACGGCCGAGTCCGGACTGCTTGACGCCGCCGAAGGGGGTCCAGTAGCGCACGGCGGAGTGGGAGTTGACGGACAGGTTGCCCGCCCGGACCGCTCGGGAGACCCGCAGGGCGCGGCCCACGTCGCGGGTCCAGACGGAGCCGGCCAGGCCGTACTCGGTGGCGTTGGCCAGCCGGACCGCGTCCTCCTCGTCGTCGAAGGGCAGCACCACCGCGACGGGCCCGAAGACCTCCTCGGTGGCGACGGGCGCGTCCGGACGTACGTCGGTGAGGACGGTGGGCGGGAACCAGAAGCCCGGGCCGTCCGGGGCGGTACCCCGGATGCCGGCCGCGGCGTCGGGGACGTACGCGCGGACCCGGTCGAGCTGCGCCCGGGAGATCAGCGGGCCCATCTGCGTCTGCTCGTCGCCGGGGTCGCCCACGACGACCGAGGCGACGGCGGGGGCGAGGAGGCCGAGGAAGCGGTCGTACACGGACCGCTGGACGAGGACGCGGGTCCGGGCGCAGCAGTCCTGGCCCGCGTTGTCGAGGAAGGACATGGGCGCGGCCGCGGCGGCGGCCTCGATGTCGGCGTCGGCGAAGACGAGCGTGGGGCTCTTGCCGCCGAGTTCGAGGGTGAGGCGCTTCACGCGGTCGGCGCACCTGGCCATGATCCGCTTGCCGACCCGGGTGGACCCGGTGAAGACGATCTTGGCGACCCCGGGATGTTCGACGAGCGCGTTGCCGGTCACCTCGCCCGCGCCGGGCAGCACCTGGAAGAGGTGCTCGGGCAGCCCGGCGTCCAGGGCGAGCCGGGCCAGGTGCAGGGCGGTGAGCGGGGTGGTCTCGGCGGGTTTGAGGAGTACGGCGTTCCCGGCGGCGAGGGCGGGCGCGGTGCCCCAGGCGGCGACGGGCATGGGGAAGTTCCAGGGGGCGATCACCGCGACGACACCGAGGGGTTCGAGGAAGGTGACGTCGATCCCGCCGGGTACGGGGATCTGGCGGCCGGTGAGCCGCTCCACTCCCCCGGCGGCGTAGTCGAGCAGGTCGCGGACGTTGCCGGCCTCCCAGCGCGCGTTGCCCAGGGTGTGGCCCGCCTCCGTGACCTCCAGCCGGGCCAGCCGCTCGGCGTGTTCGTCGACGAGGACGGCGAAGCGGCGCAGCAGCCTTGCGCGGTCGGCGGGGGCGAGGGCGGCCCAGGTGCGCTGGGCCGCCGCGGCCCGGGTGACGGCCGCGTGGACCTCGGCGACGGTGGTGGCGGGGACGGTCGCGACGAGCTCCTCGGTCGCGGGGTTCAGCACGCGGTGCTCGGTGGGCAGGGGGGCCGGGGTCCCGGGGCCGGGCGTCACGGGTTCGAGGGTCGCCGGGCCGGGGGGCACGGCGTCGGGGGTCACGGGCTCGCTGGTCACGGGGTTCCTCACAGGCGTTCGAAGGAGCGGCGGAGCTCCCAGTCGGTCACCGCGGCGTCGAAGGCCTCCAGCTCGACGCGGGCCATGTTGCGGTAGTGCGCGACGACGTCGTCGCCGAAGGCCTCCCGGGCCACGTCGCTGTCCTCCCAGAGGTCGGCGGCGTCACGGAGGGAGGTGGGGACCTGTTCGTATCCGGCGGTGTAGGCGTTGCCCTCGCACGCCTCGGGGAGTTCCAGCCCGTGCTCGATGCCGTGGAGTCCGGCGGCGACGAGTCCGGCGACGGCGAGGTAGGGGTTGACGTCCCCGCCGGGCAGCCGGTTCTCGAAGCGCATCGAGCGGCCGTGGCCGACGACCCGCAGGGCGCACGTGCGGTTGTCGTGGCCCCAGGCGACGGCGGTCGGGGCGAAGGACCCGGGCTGGAAGCGCTTGTAGGAGTTGATGTTCGGCGCGTAGAGCAGGGAGAAGTCGCGCAGCGCGGCGAGCTGCCCGGCGAGGAACTGCCGCATCACGGGCGACATGGTGCCGTCCGCGCCGGCCATGACGCTCCGTCCGCCGGTGTCCTGGAGCGAGAGGTGGATGTGGCAGGAGTTGCCCTCGCGCTCGTTGAACTTGGCCATGAAGGTGAGCGCGACGCCCTCCTGGGCGGCGATCTCCTTGGAGCCGGTCTTGTAGACGGCGTGCTGGTCGCAGGTGACGAGGGCCTCGTCGTAGCGGAAGACGATCTCGTGCTGGCCGGGGTTGCACTCACCCTTGGCGGACTCGACGGCCAGGCCCGCGCCCGCCATCTCGTTGCGGATGCGGCGCAGCAGGGGCTCGATGCGGCCGGTGCCCAGGACGGAGTAGTCGATGTTGTACTGGTTGACCGGGGTCAGGTCGCGGTAGTTGCGGTCCCAGGCCTGCTCGTAGGTGTCCTTGAAGACGATGAACTCGAGCTCGGTCCCCACATGGGCGGTGAGCCCGTGCCCGGCGAGCCGCTCCAGCTGCCGCCGGAGGATCTGACGGGGCGCGGCGGCGACGGGCGAGCCGTCCTCCCAGGCGAGATCGGCCAGGACCATGGCGGTGCCCTCGTGCCACGGGATCCGGCGCAGGGTGGCGAGGTCCGGGCGCATGGCGAAGTCGCCGTAGCCGTTGGACCAGGAGGACATCGCGAAGCCGTCGACGGTGTTCATGTCCGTGTCGACGGCGAGCAGGTAGTTGCAGCCCTCCGTGCCGTGCTCCAGGACCTCGTCGAGGAAGAAGGACGCCGCGAAGCGCTTCCCCTGCAGCCGGCCCTGCATGTCGGGGAAGGCGAGGACCACGGTGTCGATCTCGCCGCTCGCGACGAGCACGCGCAGCTCATCGGTCCCGAGCGGGGGTGTGCGGTCTGCCACGGGGATGCTCCTCGCTCGGCCGGCGGGAAGGCACGGCCGGTCGGTCTAAGGTATGGGAGAAAACCATTGGGGGGAAGGGAATCGGGACGTGGCGGAAGAGACCGAGGACTCCGGAGCCTTCGACCGGCTGCTGCCCGTGCTGCGGCCGGTCCGTGCGGGCAACGGATTCGAGGAGGCCCTGGAGCAGATACTCCAGGTGGTCCGGCTCGGCCTGGTGCCGGCGGGCGGCCGGCTGCCGGCCGAGCGCGACCTGGCCGAGCTCCTCGGCATCAGCCGCGTCACCCTGCGGGAGGTGCTCAGGGTGCTTCAGGACCAGGGCCTGGCCGAGGCCAGACGCGGCCGGTACGGCGGTACGTTCGTGCTCCCCCGTACCGGTTCGGGTGACGGCGACGAGCTGCGCCGCCGGGTGGCGGCGGTCGACATCGAGGACGTCCTGCGCTTCCGCGAGGTGCTGGAGGCGGGCGCGGCGGGACTGTGCGCGGCGCACGGCCTCGACGAGGAGGGCGCGGAGAGGCTGCGTACGGCTCTGACGGCGACACACGAGGCACCTCTGCCCGACTACCGCAGGCTCGACACCCTGTTTCACCTGACACTGGCCGAGCTGTCCGGTTCCCCCTCGCTCACCGCGCAGTACGCCGCGGTCCGGGCGACCGTGAACGACCTGCTGGACTGCATACCCCTGCTCGTGCGGAACCTGGAGCACTCGCAGCACCAGCACACCGCGCTCGTCGACGCGGTGCTCGACGGCGACGAGGAGGGGGCACGCGCGGTGATGCGGGAGCACTGCGCCGGGACGGCGGCGCTCCTGAGGGGATTCCTGGCTTGATCCAGCCCTTCCGGATCATCTCTCTTGCGCGGCGGCCCGGTACGAACAAAGGTATGACGCAACACCATTGCACTGGGCCGGTCCGCAGACCGCCCGCCGGAAGGACCGCACCATGCACGAACCGCTCATCGGCGTCACCACCTATCTGGAGCCGGCGGCTCGCTGGGGTGTCTGGGAGCTCCCCGCGGCAGTGCTCCCCTCGGCGTATCCGCGGCTGGTACAGCGGTCCGGCGGCCTCGCGGCCCTCCTGCCCCCGGACGCGCCCGCGCGGGCCGCGGCCGTGGTGGCCCGGCTGGACGGCCTCGTGATCGCGGGCGGCGCCGATGTCGATCCCGGGCTGTACGGCGCGGAGCGCGACTTCAGGACCGGGCCGCCGGCGCACGAGCGCGACGCCTGGGAGCTGGCGCTGCTCGCCGCGGCGATGGAGGCGGGCACCCCGGTGCTCGGCATCTGCCGTGGCATGCAGCTGCTCAACGTGGCGCTGGGCGGCACCCTGACCCAGCACCTGGACGGCCACACCGGCCCGTTCGGCAAGGCGGGCGTCCTCGGCGAGCATCCGGTGGCCCCGGTGCCCGGGACGCTGTACGCCTCACTCGTGCCCGGGGTGGCGTCCGTACCCACGTACCACCACCAGGCCGTGGAGCGGCTCGCGCCCGGTCTCGTGGTGTCCGCGCACGCGGCGGACGGCACGGTGGAGGCGGTCGAGCTGCCGGGGGCGCGGTGGGTGCTGGGCGTCCAGTGGCATCCGGAGATGGGCGACGACCTCTGCGTCATGCGGGCGCTGGTGGAGGCGGCACGGACCGGGGCGGAAACGGCGCGTCCGGCCGCGCACCGGGTCTGACGGCCGCCTCCGGACGCACGACACGACCCGGCCCCCCGCGCCCCGGGGTGGCGGGGGGGGGGGGCGGGGGGGCCAAACCGGGGGGTAAGGCCGGGGGGGTAAGGCCGGGGGGGTAGGGAC